>JBPCKH010000145.1:0-9123 GCA_051004475.1 Candidatus Limnocylindria bacterium
CCTGAAGCGACGCCGAGGAGCCGCTGCCGACTCCCAGGGTCAAACGGTCGGTCGGCAGGATGGCGGCCTCAACGCGCTCCACGATCTCCGCCGGCGCATGCTCTGAGAGCGCGATGACGCCGACGCCGAAGCGCAGGCCTCGCGTGCGGAGCGCAAATGCCGACAGGGTGGCCAGGCTGTCGCCGCGACGGGTGTCATTCACCCCCAGCTCCGCGTATCCGAGCCGCTCGAGCTCCAAACCCAGGCGTGCATGATCGGCGCGGACGGCGGCCGTGATCCCGAACGCCAGATACGCGCTCAAGGGCTCAGCGGTCGAGCGCCGCGCGAGCGACGTCGGGTACGTCGGTCACGAAGCCCCACAGGTCGCACGCGGCGAGATGCTGCATGCGCTCCGGATCGTTGACGACGTAGCACCCGATCTCGCGACCGTAGATCTTTGCCTGCGCCATGAGCGGCAGGGGATCAATGCCCAGGTCCCCCTCCCACGGAAAGATACCGGTGTGCCCGTGCTCGGTCGCCCACACCAGCGCCGGCTCGACCGGCTGCGTTGGCACCAGCAGGTAGCCGGTCTTGATCTCGCGATCGATCTCGCGGACGCGTTCGATTGCCCCTTCGTCGAAGCTGATCACCGCCAAGCGGCCGCTCATTCGCACGGGGTGGTCCCGCACGGCATCGACCACCGCATCGGCAGCGGCGCGCGCCTTGATCTCGATGATCAGGCCAACGGCATCCGGCAGCCAGGCGAGCACCTCGGGCAGCGTCGGGACGGTGAGCCCGCGACCGGCGAACGGATAGCCCGAGTCGCCGGAACGCGTGAAGGTGGCGCCCGCATCGGCCTCGCGAATCTCGTCCATCGTGCGTTCGACGACCGGCCCTGTCATGTCGGTGGTGCGGTCGAGCGTATCGTCGTGGATGACGGCCAGCTGGCCATCCGCCGTCAGATGGACGTCGAGCTCGATGGCATCGGCGCCTGCCTCGAAGCCGAGCCGGAAGGCTTCCATCGTGTTCTCCGGCGCCTGTGTCGAGGCTCCCCGGTGTGCGACCACGATCGTCATCGGTCCATTGTCTCCATCGTTCCCTCCGGCACGCCACGCAGGATCCAGATCCCGACCAGCAGGAGCACGAACAGCGAGCCGATCGCAACCCGATATGCGTCACGGTCCAGGCTTGCCAGGAGCGTGGAAACAATGATGCCGTAGATGAGCGGGCCGAGCACGGCGCTGAACTTCCCGACCAGTCCATAGAGCCCGAACATCTCGCCGATCCGATCTTGCGGCGTCAGGCGCAGCAGCATGAGCCGATCCACCACGCCGACCCCACCGAGACCTGCGCCGAGCAGCGCGCCCGCGACAAGGAACGGGATCGGTGCCAGGAACGCCGTGATGACAAGAAGGCCGATAGCCCAGGTCGCCAGCACGATGAACAGTGTTCGGCGCGGGCCCAAGCGGTCGGCGAGCATGCCCCAGCCGATCGACGCGATGACGGCGACGACAGTGAGGACGAGCAGCACCTGGAGCGCCTGCCCCTCCGTGAAGCCGATCGCGTTCACGGCGAAGGCGCTCATGACCACGATGGCAGTGTTGACCGGGTCCGTGTAAAAGAAGCGCGCAACCATGAAACGCAGCAGGCCTGGCGCTTCGCGCGCGTGCCGGACCGTCTCCGCGAGCTGGCCGAACGAGCGGACGGCCTGGACCGCGCTGAAGCGCTCACCGCTCCGCGTCTTCTCGCGGACCAGCAGGAAGAGCGGCGCGGCGAAGACCAAGAACAGGCCTGCCACGAGCACGAAGGTGGCTGATGTTGATCCACCGTCGGCATCGGTGCTGATGCCGACCAGCAGCAGCACGCCGACAAGGAGCGTCCCGCAGTAGCCGAGCGCCACGCCGATGCCCGAGAGGCGACCGCGGGCAATCGGTCGAGCGACGTCCGGGAGCAGCGCGTCGTAGTAGATGAGCGCCGCCTGGTAGGCGAAGTTGGCGATGGCGAAGGCAACCAGCCCGAGCCGGATATCGACGAGCCCGATGCCGATCGTGGCCGCGACGCAGACTACTGTGAACACGGCGAGGAATGGCTTGCGACGGCCGACGCGGTCGCTCATCGCACCGAGGACCGGTGAGACGATCGCGTTCAGCAGCACGGAGACGCTGACGGCGGCCGTGAACCAGAAGGTTCCGGGACCCTCATCGAGGAAGCGGATCGTCCACAGGCTCATCGCGAAGCTCACGATGGCGAAGCTGAAGATCGTGTTCGCGAAATCGTAGAAGGCCCAGGCCAGCGCCTCGATCGGACTGCCGGACTGCGTCAAGCCGCCGAGCCCGCGCCACCAGCGCGCCGGCGCAAGCGCGGTCATCGGGTCATCGCAGGGCGGCTCGGCGCATCACGTCGCGGATGATACCCGCGGCCGATCTTTCAGCGGCGAAGCGTGCGGCCGACGAGGGCGATGACGGAACGCTGGACCAGGCCCGGATCGAAGCGGTCGCCCAGCTCCGCCTGGTGGGCGATCACGCCGTCCATCAGCATGGTCGTGGCGAGGCTGAGCTCCTCGACGTCGACATCCGGCTCGATCTCGCCGCGCGCGATGGCTTCGCGCAGGAACATGGCGGCGAAGGCCCGGATCTGGTCGCATCGGCGGCGGAGCAGGTCGCGCAGTGCGGGCTGAACGTCGGCCTCGGCCCAGCCGGTGGTGATGATGGCGCCCCAGCGCTCCGCTTCGAGGCTCTCCACGAAGTGGCTGACGGCGCGCGCCAGCCGGTCTCGGGGATCGGCGATCTGACCCATCTGCATGGCCAGCTCATCGAGCTGCGCCTGCGACACGTACTCGCACATCGCCAGGTACAGCTCTTCCTTACTGTCGAAATAGCGATACAGGAGCCCGACGCTGCAATCCGCCTCGGCGGCGATGGCCGGCATGGTGGTTCCGCGATATCCGCCCGACAGCATGGCCCGATGTGCGCCGTCCAGGATGCGCTGTCGCATCTCCGTGGCGTGCGCGGCGCTCGTGCGTGGCATATCGGCGTCCTTGAGATGAATTAGCGTTCAGTTTAGGGTTGACGGCGCCTTCTTGGCAACAGTAGAGTGCCCATAGAACGATGAATGAGGATTCAGTCCGATGCGCAGGCCGCTGATCGTCGCGGGCATCCTGGCGGCGATCGCCGGGGTCTGGCTCGCCGCCAGGGGCGGTCGCGACGCCGTCGAACTGCCCCATTCCTTTCCGGCGGTGGACCCGGTCGCGCGCCCACCCTCGGAGCCCCATGTCGAACGAGTCGACGATCGCACCGCGCACAACGGTGTCTTCGCCGCGCTCGGTCGAGGGGCGTATCGGGCTCGACGCTGGTTGCCGTTCGCCGGGTTGGCGGTCGTCATCGGCCTCAATTTGTGGACAGCGACCGCGGGCGGGCGGCTGAGCCAGGGCGGCTGGCAGGTGCCGGGGTCCGAGGCAGCGCGGGCCGAGGCCCTGTTTGCCGATCGCTTCGGCGAGCAGGCCACGAGCCTGATCGTCATCTTCACCGATCCCGATGGTGCCGCCGACTCGGACCAGTTCCAGTCCACGGTATCCGAGAGCGTTGCCCCGTTGAGCGACGAGCCGATGGTCGGCGAGATCCTCACCTTCGCCGACGTTGGCGACCCGTCATTCCTGAGCCGGGACGGCACGAAGACGTTCGCCCTCGTGCGCCTCGAAGAGGACCTCGAGGGGGCGATCGATGATGCGGAGCATCTCGCCAAGCTGGTCGACGCGCCGCCAGGCGTCGACACGGTGGTCACCGGCACCCCGCTCGTGCAGTTCGAGTTCAATGAAGCCGTCGAGCGCGACCTGGTACAGGCCGAGCTGATCAGCCTGCCGATTGCCATGCTGATCCTGCTCGCCGTCTTCGGCACGTTGGTCGGAGCGCTGCTTCCGATCGTGATCGCCGCGGTTGCGCTGCCGAGCTCGATGGCGGTCATCGGCCTGCTCGCCAACGTGACCGAGATGAGCATCTTCGTGACGAACGTGGCGACCATGATCGGCCTGGCGCTCTCGATCGACTACTCGCTCTTCACCGTGAGCCGCTTCCGGGAAGAGCTGCGGCATCGGTCCGTGGCAGACGCCGTCGAGCGGACCATGGCGACGGTCGGCAAGGCGGTCGCAATCAGCGGGGTGGCGGTCGCCATCGGTCTGTCGAGCCTGATCGTCTTCGAATCGCCGGCCCTGCGCAGCATGGGCATCGGTGGGGTGGTAACAGTCCTCTCGACGCTCGTCTTTGGGCTCACGGTCCTGCCGGCACTGCTCGGCATGCTCGGACCACGGGTCAATCGCCTGCGCGCGCCGCTGCCACGCGCCCTGCGCATGGCTGAGGAGGACGCCGACGCTGCTGACGCGCGCCAGGGCCATGGGATCTGGGGCCGAATCGCGGGTGCGGTCATGCGCCGGCCACTGCTGATTGCGTCTCCGGTGCTGGCGGTGCTCATCCTGGCGGGGCTCCCATTCTTCGGCATCCAGCTCTCGACCGGTGGCAACCTGGACGACCTGCCACCGTCCGACAGCGTGGCCGGCTTCCGCCTGCTGGCCGATGAATTCCCCGGCGGTGATGCCGACCCGATCGATGTCGCCGTGCAGAGGGATGATCCGATCCTGGTCGACGGCGCGCTGAGTGCGACATGGATCGCCGAGCTCCAGGCGTACGTCGGGGACCTGACGGCGGTCGATGGGGTGACCGAGGTCGCCAGCGTGCTGGACCCGCCGGCCGGGCTGGACGGGGCCGCCTACCTCCAGCTCGTATCACTGCCCGAGAGCCAGCGCCCAGCCGAGGCGTCCGGCATCGCCACCTGGATGGAGCAATGGATTGCCGATGATGTCGCGCGCGTCAACGTCTTCAGCGAGCCGCTCGCCGACTCGTCCGAGGGACGGGCCGTCGTCGACGAGGTCCGCGCGATTCCGGTCCCGGACGGTGCCTCCGACAGCCTGACCGGTGGCCTCTCGTCGCGATCGAACGACTTCATGGCCAGCTTCACGCGCTCGGTGCCGTTCGCGGTCGCGATCGTGGTCGGCGTCACCGGCATCGTCCTCTTCCTCACGTTCGGCTCGGTCTTCCTGCCGCTCAAGGCGGTGCTCATGAGCCTGCTGTCGATCACCGCCAGCTTCGGCGCGCTGGTCTGGATCTTCCAGGACGGATATCTGTCCGGGCTGCTCGGCTTCGACCCGTCCGGCACGATCATCGCCAGCACGCCGATCCTGATGTTCGCCATCCTGTTCGGCCTGTCGATGGACTACGAGGTGTTCCTGCTCTCGCGCATTCGGGAGCGCTACCTCGCCACCGGCGATAACACCCGCGCCGTGGCGGAGGGGATCGGGCTCACCGGCGGAATCATCACCGGCGCGGCGCTCATCATGGTCGCCGTGTTCGGGGCGTTTGCGCTCTCTTCCGTGGTGCTCATCAAGGCGCTCGGCTTCAGCATGGCGCTGGCGGTGCTGATCGACGCGACGATCGTGCGCGGCATCCTGGTCCCGGCATTCATGCGGATCATGGGTGCGGCAAACTGGTGGGCGCCGAGCTGGGTTCAGCGTGGCGTGGTGCGCCTGGGCCTGTACGAGGGGACGCCGGAACCTGCCCGCGCCTGAGTCGGCGTAGCACCGAAATATCGGTCAGAACCCGCCCGCACGGCTCGCCATGCCGGGATCGGCCGAAATATCGTAGATGGCTGGACCGCGGCTTCTCCATTCAGGCTACGCTCACGCCCGTGCAGCGTAAGCGACTCAGAGCCCTGACCGTCCGATGGCGCACGCGTCACGACGCGCGACGGTCCGACCATCGACCCCCGGCTGGTTCGACGCGCGAAACGGTCGCCGCCCGGGCGTTCCCGTATGCGTCGATGGAGCCGGCGGCATACGTCGCCGAGCATGGCGCTGGGATGTTCGGCTTCACCTATGACGCCGAACGGTATGCCGATCCGGACCTTGACGCCTGGTTGCAGGAGGTCGGACGGTTGCTCCGCATGCGCCGATGACGACGCCACCTTGGGCGAAAGAGCTGGTCGCGATCGTCTGCGCCGATGCCGGCATCTCGGAGCCTCGCCTCTCGTGGCGCCGTCGCGCCGGTGACCACTCGACCGGGGTCACCCGCCGTCACGATCGGATGATCGCCGTCCGAGCGGGGAGCGACGCGGCGGACCAGCGCCTCACGCTCCTTCACGAGCTCGCTCACTGGCTGTCGCCGGCACCGCGTCGCGCGCGTCGCGCCGTCCACCACGGCCGGGAGTTCTATGAGATCGCATTCAAGCTCTACCGGCATCATGGGCTGACCGATGCGGAGGCGTTGCGTCTGGAATCCGCCCGTTACCGAAGCGCATTGCGCCATGGTGTTGGGCTCGGCGTGCCCGGCGCCGCCGCCGCGCTCGCGGCGCATCGGTCCACCATTCGCGCCCGGCCGCGCCGCCAGTGGCGCATCCTCGTGCCGGAACACCGCGTTCAGCTCGAGCGCGACGGCCGCTGGACCGTATGCGCAACCTGCCGCCAAAGGGTGGTCGGAATTAATCTCGCGCGCATTCGGCGTTCCCGGCGGCCCAGTCGCCACGTCCTCATGACGGCGGCGTGAGCATGCAAGAGGCGGGTCCGCGTTTCGATCGGGAATTCGACGAACTATTCGCCAGGCTTGGCAGGGACTCGGTCTAGCGTGGTGCGCCCCGAGGGGCCACTCAGGCGATCGAAGTTGCCACTCGATCCCTCGCCAGCGCTGCGGCTTCGCCCAGCAGGGTCACCGCATCGGTGGTGCGCGGATAGACGTGCGCGATGAGATGAGATACGCCGAGTTCCGCGTACCCGGCGAGGGCTGCGGCGACCTCGTCCATGGATCCGCGGATGGCTCGTTCGGGCGCATCGGCATCGGCGCCCTCGAAGGCAACGAAAATGCCGGCCGTGATCTCGAGCGTGGTCGGATCGCGTCCGGCCGCATCGAGTGCCGCGCGGAGGTTGGCGAGCCGCACTCGGAGCTCATCGGCCTTGTCCGGATGGCCGTACCAGGCGGCATTCCACTGGTCGGCATGCCGGGCCACCAGCTCCAGCATGCGAGGCTGCTTGCCGGCGATCAGGATCGGCGGTCCACCCTCACGGACAGGGCGCGGTCGGAGCTCGGCGTCGATGGCGCGGTGGTATTCGCCGGCGAAGTCCACTCTGCCCTCCCGCAGGAGCGGCACCAGCACCTGGAGCCCTTCGTCGAATCGCGAGACGCGGTGGTCGAAGGGATAGTTGAAGGCGTCGAACTCAGGCTCGTGCCAGCCGCAGCCCAGGCCGAGGATGAGGCGACCGCCGCTGACCTCGTCCAGCTCGGCCGCCATCTTGGCGGTGAGTGCCGGGTTGCGGAAGGGAAGCGCCAGCACCAGCGGCCCGATCTCGACGCGCGAGGTAACCGCGGCGAGCGCCGTGAGCACCGTCCAGCACTCGTGGATGCCTGTTGCTTCACCGCCTTCGCGGAAGATGAGGTGGTCGGCTCCCCAGATGGAGTCGAGGCCACCGTCCTCCGCTGCGACCGCCATCGCGCGCAGATCCGGGAACCCGGTTGTTTCATCGTCGCCGAGGGGGAGCATCAATCCGATCTTCATGATGTCGACGCTTGCGGCAGGCGTGCCAGCCATCCGTCTACCGTATTGGTCGTGACGCAACAGTTGCCGCTGGACGGCATCAGGGTGATCGATGTCAGCCGCGTATTGGCCGGACCATTCGCGACCATGCTCATGGCTGATCTCGGCGCGGACGTGATCAAGGTCGAGCCGCCATTCGGGGATGAGACCCGCGACTGGGGTCCGCCATGGTGGGGCGACGCGGCGGATCGTCGCAGCGCCTACTTCGCATCGGTCAATCGAAACAAGCGGAGCGTCGTCCTCGACCTGCGGACCGATGGCGGCCGCGCCACGCTCGACCGCCTGGTTGGAAGCGCCGACCTGCTGATCCATAACTACCGCCCGGGCACGGCAGCGCGCCTGGGGCTTGGAACCGATGCGCTGCGCGCCCGGCATCCACGTCTCGTCGTCGCCTCGATCGGCGGATTTCCCGGCGCCGATGCGGAACGTCCCGCCTACGACCTGCTGGCCCAGGCGGTCAGCGGGCTCATGTCGGTCACCGGGGACGCCGGCGGTCCACCGACCAAGGTAGGAGTGGCGCTGCTCGATCTGCTCGCCGGCCTGGAGTGCGCGGTCGGGGCTCTTGCGGCGCTCGTCGGCCGCGGGAGAGCAGGGTCGGTCGAGGTCAGCCTCGTCGAATCCGGTGTGACCTCGCTCATCAACGTGCTCGGCAACCACATGGCATCCGGCGTTGAGCCCGGGAGGCACGGCAATGCCCACCCCAATATCGTGCCGTACCAGGCCTTCGCGGCCGCCGATGCCGACCTTGTCATCGCGGTCGGCAACGACGGTCAGTTCAGCCGCCTGGCGGACGTCCTTGGCCTGACTGATGACGGCCGCTACGCCACGAATCCCTTGCGCCTTGCGCAGCGCGATCAGGTGACGGCGTGGCTCGGCGACGCAATTCGGCTCCGCGGCCGAAACGAGCTGGTCGCCGCGCTGCAGGCAGCCGACGTCCCTGCCGGTCCGGTGAACAAGGTGAGTGAAGCCCTCGCCAGCATGGAGGATGCCCACGCTCTCGCCTGGACCAGCGTGCTCGACGACGTTCGGATGGCGCCCAACCCCATTCGCGTGGACGGCGGCCGCCTCCCGACGCGCCTCCCACCGCCCCGGCTCGGGGAGCACACCACATCCGTGCTCGACGCCCTGTGACCGCCGACGTTTGCGCCCGAGGCGAGCAGCTTCTGTCGCCTATTCCACCTCGACCGAGATCCGGTGAATGACGTTGTTGCCGTAGCCGCCGGCGTTCCAGATCGAGGACTCAGGCTGCTGATGGCCGGCTGCGTCGGTCGCCCGCACGCCGAGGGTGTGCATTCCGGCGGTGGGCGGGGTCCAATCGTGGCTCCAGCGTACGGGACCGGTCCCTTCCAGCGGCTCACCGACTCGAGCCGGTAGCCAGGGGCCGCCGACCCCGACCCCGACCTCGACCCGCTGGATCGGGCCGTGGCCGGACCAGGCAATACCGCGCAGCGCAACCGGTCCTGGTGGGAGGTAAACTCCATCGCCGGGCGCGGTGAAGAGGGAGCGGACCCGGAT
>JBPCKH010000146.1:0-11132 GCA_051004475.1 Candidatus Limnocylindria bacterium
GCCCGAGCTGTTCACGCGCGCCTCGATGGTCGCTGTCGATTCACGTCAGGCCGCCCTGGCTGAGGCCGGTGACGTCGTCGCGGGGATCGACCAGGGGATGATTGCGGAAGCGGAGCTGGTGGACATCGGGACGGTGGAGCGGTCGTGGGTCAAAACGCGCGATCCGCGGGCGATCACCGTCTTCAAGTCGGTCGGTTTGGCGATCCAGGACGTGGCCGCGGCAGAGCTGATCGTGGTGCGGCTGCTGGATGATTCAGCCGAGAGCTAACTTCCAGGACCGATGCGCAGCGGGAGGTTGTGGAGCGCCCGCTCGACGACGAGTCGCATCACGATCGCTCGCAGGACGGCGTGCCGTGCGGTCCCGGGTGTCGAGGTTCCCGAACTGCGCGGCGCGGCATCCACCGCTCGCTCGAAACGGACGACCGCGTGGTCGCGCATCTCGATGATGTCGACGATGGCGGCAACCGGGCTCATAGTAGCGGCGACTGGTCCCGATGTGCCGGCGGCCGTCATCTCGATGCTCGGAACCTCTGGATCAGCGCTGAGCGCGACGACGATCGGAATCGGGTCCGGCGCTGGTGGCGGGGGAGGTGCCGTAAGCCCGGCCTGTCCGCCGCCGGGCGTGGCGATCGGTGCCGGCGGTGGCGGGGGTACCAGCGTCGAGGTAGGTGTCGGTGCGGGCGCGACGGGTGGCTTGATGGGTACCAGCGTTGGAGCCGGCGTTGGTGCCATGCTCGGTCCCGAGCTGGGTGGGGCGGTCGGAACCGGCGTGGGCTTCGGCGTCGGAGGGGGCGTCGGTGGCGGCGTTGGAGTGGGCGTCGGTGGCGGCGCTGCTGCCGGCGGCGCGGCGCTTACGGCCACGCCGGGGTAGTAGATCGACATGATCTGCGCCGCACTCTTGCCCGCAAGACCACATGCCTGAGTGCCCCACTGGAACATCTGCCACCCGTTGGCATTGGCGCCGCATGACTCAGACGCCCCTCCGGCGTTGTAGTACGTCGCAAAGACGCGACCGGCCCTGTGTGCCAGCGTCGCCCAGGTAGCGTCGATCGCGGCGGCCATGGGTGCATAGGTGGGTCGACTCGGGTCGTAGTGCTGGTCGCGAGTCGAGTCAAAGACGTCGAAGCACGTGCCTGCCGCGTTGACGTACCCGCGCCAATGGATGACCTGGTACCAGGCGTAGTTCTTGACCGCCAGCGCACCGGACCGCAGGGACTCGGTCGTCCACGAGCTGATCCATTCGCGCGACAGCACATTCTTGGCGTAGGTGCGGAAGTCGACGGTGTCGACCGCACCGGTCGCGGTTCGGTAGACCCTGATCGTGGGCGGTGGCGCCGTCTCGGACCGATAGGTCCCGCACTCGCCGGCAGCCGAGATCGGCGCTGGGGCTGCGACGGGTACCACTATGGCGGCAAGGATGATCGCGGCGAGAGCGCTCGCCACGCGACGTGATCGGTGCATGGAGGCAGCACCCTACCGACGTCACGACTGCACCGCACCCCACCAAAAGTACTAGGTCGGCCTCCGCGCTGGGCGCCCGACCCCGCCATCTATGGGGCTGGCGCAAGACGATCAATCGGCCCAGCGATGGACCCGTTCGCGCACGGTGTCGAAGCCCAGCTCATCGCAGAGGGCGACGAAGCGGTCGCGCGGCACACCCCTCCAGGCAAGCGAGTCGAGGGTCGGCGTGACCGAGATGTCCGCGTCGCGATTCAGCGTCGCGAGGCGCCGGAACAGGACAGCGTCCGGCCGGTGCTGATCCAGGGTCGCGGCGAGGCGCGAAGCATTGCGCACCGGAATCTCCCAATCGAGCGCAGAGGCCGGGATCGCCTCGAGGTGCTTCCATCGCGCGAGGACGGCAGCTGCGCTCTTGGCGCCCCAGCCGGGCAGGCCCGGGAAGCCATCGCTGCTGTCGCCGACGAGCGCCAGGTAGTCGGGAATGCTCGCGGGCGCGACCCCGAACTTGGCGATGATGCCGGCCTCGTGGTACGTGATCCGGCGCATCCGGTCGCGCAGGACGATGCGTTCTCCGTCCACGAGTTGACCGAGGTCCTTGTCGACCGAGCAGATGATGATCTGGTCCAGGTGAGGATCATCGCCGAAGTGATCGATGGCGGCGGCGATGGCGTCATCGGCCTCGTCTTCGACCATTGCCCAGACCGGCATGCCGAGGGCCTCGAGCGCACGCTCGGCATCGGTGAACTGCGAGAGGAGATCGGGATCGACACCGGCGCTCGACTTGTAGCCGAGGAAGAGGTCGTTGCGCCACGACTCGATGGCGTGGTCGGTCGCGGCACCGATGTGGGTGACGTCGGGCTCGCGCAGTAGCGAGAGCATGGAGTCGACCAGTCCCTGAACTGCATTGACCGGCCGCCCGTCCGGCGCGTGTCGCGGCGGGCGCGAGTAGTAGGCGCGAAAGAGCTCGAATGTGGCGTCGACGAGGTGGAGCTTCATCGGTACGTTCGCATGGTAGCGGGCGATAAGGCTTCAGTAAGCGGCTGGTAATCGACGATGTGCATGATGGTGGCAGTGAGGAGGCGACGCGGAGAGCGTGCCCTGCTTCGTCGGCCCTGGACCGGCCAGGGGTTCCGGCGGTCCACGCCGCCTCCTCCTCCGCCTCAGACGGAGAGCGGCTCCCGGTACTCGCCGTAGACCGTGCGCAGCACGCCGCACATCTCGCCGATGGTGGCATAGGCCTCCACCGCGGCAACGATGGCCGGCATGAGATTGACATCGCCCCGTCGTGCTTCGTCCCCGAGACGCCGGATGGCCGCGGCATGGACCGATGAATCGCGTTCGCGGCGCACGCGGGCGAGGCGATCGAGGTGCAGGCGCTCCTGGATCCCGCTGATCTCGAGCAGCGGGATCTTGAGCTCCTCGTCCGGATCGGCGTACTTCGTGACGCCGACGATGTCGCGCTCCTTCGCCTCGATCTCGCGTTGCTGCTCGTACGCGGCGTCGGCGATTTCAGCCTGCGGGTAGCCCGCCTCGAGCGCGCGAACCATGCCGCCCATCTCGTCGATCCGCTTGATGTACGCCCACGCACGCTGCTCGGTCTGGTTCGTGAGGGTTTCGACAAAGTAGGAGCCGCCAAGCGGATCGACCGTGTTCGCGACTCCGGCCTCCTCGGCCATGATCTGCTGCTGCCGCAGGGCAAGCATGGCCGCATCCTCGCTCGGAACCGCCCACGCCTCGTCGTACGCATCGGTGTGAAGCGATTGCGTGCCGCCCAGGATGCCGGCCAGGGCCTGGATGGCGACCCGGGTGAGATTATTCAGCGGCTGCTGCGCAGTCAGGGACACGCCGGCGGTCTGGGTGTGGAAGCGCATCCAGGTGGAGCGCTCATTCTCGGCGCCGAATCGCTCGCGGCAGAGCTTGTACCAGATGCGCCGCGCGGCGCGGAACTTGGCGATCTCCTCGAAGAAGTCGTTGTGGGAGTTGAAGAAGAACGAGAGGCGCGGCGCGAAGTCGTCGAAGCGCATCCCGCGCGCGAGTGCGTCCTCGACGTAGGCGATCCCATCGGCGATCGTGAAGGCCAGCTCCTGGACGGCGGTCGAGCCCGCCTCGCGGATGTGATAGCCACTGATCGAGATCGTGTTCCAGCGCGGCAGCTCGCGCGTGCCCCACTCGACCGTATCGGTCACGAGCTTCAGCGAGGGCGCCGGCGGGAAGATGTACTCCTTCTGCGCGATGAACTCCTTGAGGATGTCGTTCTGCAGCGTCCCGGACAGGTGCGCACGGGGAACGCCGGCCTTCTCGGCGGCCACGATGTACATGGCCCAGATCATCGCGGCGGGGGAGTTGATCGTCATCGAGGTGCTGATCTCGCCGACGGGAAGGCCGTCCAGCAGGATCTCCATGTCGGCGAGGCTGGAGACGGCCACGCCGCAGGTGCCGAACTCGCCCTCCGCCATCGGCTCGTCGTGGTCGTAGCCGTAGAGGGTCGGCATGTCGTACGCAATGCTCAATCCGGTTCCACCGCCGGCGATCAGCTTCTTGAAGCGACCGTTCGTGTCCTCAGCGGTGCCGAAGCCGGCGAACATGCGCATCGTCCACAGCCGGCCGCGATGGCCGGTCGGATGAATGCCGCGGGTAAAGGGCGGCTCGCCGGGCAGGCCGAGGTCATCGATCTCGTCCCAGCCGTCCCCAGCCCCGGCAGCCGGACTGAATTGATATCGAGGCCGGTCCGCATCGGGGTCATTCGCTGGATCCGTCAGGTCGGATGGTGTGTAGAGCCGGTCGATCTCGACACCCGACTGAGTGATGAAGCGATGCCGCCGCTCCGGACCCTTTTCCAGCGCAGGACGCAGTCGCTCCGACTCCCATCGGTCCTGGTGGTCCTGCCAGCGCTTGTCATCAGTCATGGCCGCAAGTGTGAGGGCAAGACGGAGCCGCGCGCAACCGCAGACCATCTGCGACCATGGTCTCATGACCGATGCATTCGACTTCTCCGCCTATCTGCGCCTGCCACGCCTGGGCGGTTTGCGCGCATCGCCTGATGGACGGAGCCTCGTGGTCAGCGTGGGGAAGCCGGCGCCCGACGGCAAGAAGATGCACAGCTCGCTGTGGGAGCTCGATCCGTCGGGAGACTGGCGGCCCCGTCGCCTGACTCGTTCGGCACCGGGCGAGAGCGCCGCGGCGTTCACGCGCGACGGCTCCATCCTCTTCACCTCAACGCGGCCGGACCCCGACCGTGCGCCCGATGACGAAGACGAAGAGGTGAGCGGCCTCTGGCTCCTCCCAGCCAGTGGCGGCGAGGGGCAGCTCCTGGTCGCGCCGCCTGGGGGTGTGGACTCGGTCGTGGCCGCCCGCGAGGCGGACGTGATCGTCTACGCGGCCTCGGTCTTTCCCGGCACGAGCGATTCGGCAGCCGATCGCGATCGGCACCAGGCGCGCAAGAAGGCGGGCGTCGAGGCGCTTCTCTTCGACACCTTCCCGATCCGCCACTGGGATTCCTTCCACGGCCCGCGCCAGCGACACCTGTTTTCTGGGCCAATGCCGGGCGGAGAAGATCGGATCAGCGATGCGGTCGATCTCACGCCCGCTGCCGGTTCGGAGCTCGTCGACCAGGGGTTCGACGTCACGCCCGATGGGGCGACGGTTGTGACCGGCTGGGCTCGCGCGGACGACATCGGCCGGACCGATTTCGGTCTCGTGGCCATCGACCGGACGACGGGCGCTCATCGCGAGCTGACGCAGGACGACGCCTGGTACGAGGGACCGGCATGCTCGCCCGATGGACGCTGGGTCGTGTGCATCCGCCATGAGAAGGACGTGCCCGAGCGGATTGGCGACGCGACGCTCTGGCTGATCGACCTTGCTTCGGGCGCAGGCCGCGACCTGACGCCGGACCTCGACGAGTGGCCACAGCACCCGGTCTGGTCACCGGACAGTGGCTCCATCTGCTTCACCACCGATCGGCGCGGCGCCGGTGCCGTCTACCGCCACGATCTCAAATCGGCCGAGACGACGCTGATTGCCGACGACGGCGCCTTCACCGACCTCGTCGTCGAGCTTCGGGGCGGACCGGTCGCGCTGCGAGCTTCCTATGCTGAGCCGCCGGGGCCGGTGCGCCTGCCGGCTCAACCGGGCGGCAAGTCACAGCGGATTCGCACATTCGCGGAGCTCGATGCCGATGCGCTCGCGAAGATGCCCGGCGCAGTTGAACGCGTCGAAGCGACGGCGTCGGATGGTCAGCGAATCGGTTCATGGCTGGTCCTGCCGCCGGATGCAGCGGCCGATGCGCCGGTTCCGTTGGTCGTCTTCGTGCACGGGGGTCCAGTGGGAAGCTGGAACACATGGAGCTGGCGCTGGAACCCGCAGCTGCTGGCAGCGCGCGGATATGCGGTTCTCCTTCCCGATCCCGCCATCTCGACGGGCTACGGTCATGCGTTCATGCAGCGCGGCTGGGGCCGGTGGGGTGCCGAGCCGTATACCGATATCATCGCCGCGGTCGACGCGGCGCTCGAGCGTCCGGAGCTGGATGGCGATCGCACCGCACTGATGGGCGGCTCGTTCGGTGGCTACATGGCCAACTGGGTTGCGGGCAGCACGGATCGGTTCCGAGCGATCGTGACGCATGCCAGCCTGTGGGAGCTGCGCGGCTTCCATGGCACCACCGACTACGGCCCCGATTGGGAGCGCGAGTTCGGCGATCCCTACGCGGATGCCTCGAGCTACGAGGAGTGGTCGCCCAGCCGTCTGCTCTCCAATATCCGGACCCCGATGCTGGTGATTCATGGCCAGCGCGACCTGCGCGTGCCCATCAGCGAGGCGCTCCGCCTCTGGACCGATCTGCGCCGCCACCACGTTCCCGCGCGGTTCCTCTATTTCCCGGACGAGAACCACTGGGTCCTCAAGCCGCAGAACGCACGCCTCTGGTACGAAACCGTCTCGGCCTTTCTCGACGAGCACGTCCGCGGCGAGGAGTGGCGGAAGCCGGCGCTCCTATGACGACTTAGGCACGCGGGGTGCAGATGGGAATCCCATGTTTGCATTGATTCGCCGATTTCTGATCGGCTGGCTGCTCGTACGGGTTCTGCGTCGCATCACGCGTGGGTCCAGCACTCGACGCTAACCTCCCCGGCAACTGATCAGCCGACCCGGGCGGCCTCGCGCTCCATCGTCGAGGCCCGCTTGACCTCGAATCGGGATGCCTGCGCGTCGAGTTCGGTCAGGAAGACGCGCAACTCCTCGCGCCGAATCTCGGCGGACGGATCGAGGTTCTCGACCTCGAAGACGCCCCAATGCTTGAGCAGCGGCCAGATGACCTCGTCGTGGTGCACGCGCAGGTCGTAGATGCCGGCTTTCGCCATCTGGGCCGCCTTGCGGGTGAAGTTCACCATCCCCGCGCCCGGCATCTGGAAGTCGGTGACCTCATCCGCGATGGCGTGAATCGCAGCGGACGGATCGAGTTTCATCGCCTCGAACAGCATGTCGCGGTAGAAGACCATGTGCAGGTTCTCGTCAGAGGCGATGCGAGTCATGATCTTGTCGGCGACCGGGTCGGACGAGTATCGGCCGGTGTTGCGATGGCTGATCCGCGTGGCAAGTTCCTGGAATGCGACGTACGCCAGGCCGCGCAGTACGTTTCCGCCGTCGTCGTGATCGTAGGCGGTCTGCAACTGGTTCATGCGCCCGCGTTCGAGTGCGATCGGGTCGATGTTACGGGTCACGATCAGGTAGTCGCGCAGCACGATGGCGTGCCGACCCTCTTCCGCGGTCCACCGATTCGCCCAGTTGATCCAGGCACCATCGCCGGCGCCGAACATTCGGTAAATCTCGCGGTGGTAGCTCGGCAGGTTGTCCTCGGTCAGGAGATTGACCTCGAAGGCGATCTGCGCGATGCCGCTGATGCGGGGCTGGTCGGGCGTCCACGGCTCCTTGTCAAAGTCACGACCCATCGAGTAGGGAATGTAGTCGTGCGGAAACCACTCTTTCGCCATGCCGAGGTGTCGGTTGAGCAGTTGCTCAGCGGCTGGCTCGAGTTCCAGGAGGAGGTCGCGCGGGGGAGTGAATATCTGTGTTGCCATGGGTGCTCCGTGATGCCATCTGCCGGCGCTCCGCGGATTCACGGCGCATGTTGGATACGGCTACGGTCCATGGTCGCACGATTTGTGCCATGGCGCCACGCATACCGATCAGGGGCGGCGCAGATCCTCGCCGGAGATTCCATGCTGCTCAAGCGACTGCGCGAGGTGTTCCACATCGTCGACCGTCACGGTCAGCGATTCCATGCTCCCCCCGCGGACATAGTTCGAGGGCACCGGGTCGCGAAAGCAGAGGCAGACGCCGCCTCGCACACTGCTTCCGAACGTGAACCCGTGATCGACGAGCGATGCGCGTGGACCGATCGCCTTCCACCACCGATACGGCCCGGTCAGGCGATACGCGCGAACATTGTCCAGCGTCGATTCGACCTTCAGACGCCCGAATTTTGCGATGAGGCGGCCGTCATCGGTCATCTCGACCTGCGCGGCGCCATGACGGACGCCGATGAGGCGCAGCATCCAGCGCCAGGGAGCATCACGTCGGAGGGCGAAGGTATGGCTCATGACGCGGGTACGGACGATCGCGTCGATCGGATCACGCGCGGACGCCGGCTATGGATAGAGGCCTCGAAGCGTGGTCGCGTCGGCAACGCGGGCCACGGCGACCATCATGGCCGCGGCGCGCAGATCGACTTGCTCCGCGGCTGCGATGGCCTGGACCTCGGCCATCGCCTCGTCGACGATGCGATCGAGTTGATTCGTGATCTCCGCCTCGTCCCAGAAGAACGCCTGCATGTCCTGCACCCACTCGAAGTATCCCAGCACGGTGCCGCCAGAGGTGCAGATGATGTCCGGTATCACGGTGATCCCCCGATCGGCCAGGAGCAGGTCGGCCGCCGGCGTGGTCCCGCCGTTCGCGACCTCCGCGATCATCGGCGCTCGGACCGCGTGCGCGTTAGCATCGGTTATCTCGGCCTGGAGTCCGGCCAGTGCAACGACATCGCAATCCATGGCGAACAGGTCCGCCTTGGACATCGGCTCCGATTCGGGAAAATCGTGGATCGCATCATGCTCCCGCATCCAGCGGATTGCCGCGGTGACGTCCACGCCTCCCGGGTTCGCCACCGCTTCGCGATCATCGGCCAGACCCACGACGGTTGCTCCCGCGCGGTCGAGCTCCTCCGCCAGCGTCATCCCCACGCGTCCGAAGCCCTGGATCGCGACTCGGGCACCATCCAGTCCGCCGGCGCCCGCGCGTGACGCCGCGATGCAGCGCAGCGCGCCCCGGGCGGTGGCACTGCGGCGACCACGGGTCCCTCCGATGGCCACGGGTTTGCCCATGACGGACGCAGCCACCGTGTTGCCCTGGTGCATCGAGAGTGTGTCCATCATCCAGGCCATCGTCTGCGAGCCGGTATTCACGTCCGGCGATGGGATGTCGCTGTCAGGGCCGAGCAGGATGCCGATCTCCGTCGCGTAGCGCCGCGTGAGTCCCTGTCGCTCGTTCATGCTCAGCTGACGCGGGTTGACGCTAACGCCACCCGCCGCGCCACCGAACGGAATCTTGACGAGTGCCGCCTTCCAGGTGTTCAGCATCGCGAGCGCGCGCACCTCATCGAGGTCGAGGTTCGGAACGTAGCGCACCCCGCCGGATACCGGACCACGATTGACGTTGTGATGGACGCGGTAGCCGGTGTAGACCTCGACGTTTCCGTCATCGTGCGTGACCGGGAAATTGACCGTCAGCTCACGCTTCGGAACCCGCAGCACGCGATGCATGCCTTCGTCCAGGTGCAACCGTTCGGCAGCCTCGTCCAGCTCCCCTTGGGTGGTGGCCCAGATGCCGTTGGCGCTGGTCGATGCTGTCATGCCTCTAGCCTAGCGTGGCCCGGCAACCCGGCGCCACTTCCGTTTCGGTCAGATGGCACCACGGGTGCCGTTAGCAGACTCCGGCGGCACCGGTTCCGTCAGATGGCATCCGGGAGGTGTCAGGTGCCTATGCTGCGGCCCGATCCGGTCATGTCCAACGCCATCTATGCGATCGCGCTCGCCCAGCTGTCCTGCATATCGGCGAGAAGCACGAGAACCCCGAGTGCCGCCGCCGACGCCGATCAGGAGCAGCCCAAGCCCGTTCATGGCGTGAGCATACGATCTCTCGGGCGGGGGCCCGCTCGTGGCAAGATGGCGTCACCCAATCCAGACCGATGCGTCGGCGGGCCAGCGAGACCGACCGACGTGTCACCGCACCCGAGAGGAGGACTGCCCATGGCGCCGCACGTCATGACCGTCTCCGGACCGATCCCACCCGACACGCTCGGCTTCACGCTCCCGCATGAGCACACTGGCATCAGCCTCTGGCACATCGCCAACCGCTGGGATTACTGGGAGCTCACGCCCGACGACGACCTCATGATCGAGGAGCTGCGCGAATTCCGTCGACGCGGGGGCGGGACGCTGGTCGACCTGACTCCGCCGGGCGTCGGGCGCGACCCGGATCGGCTTCGACGGCTGGCCAGCGCGACGGGCGTCAACATCGTGATGGGCGCCGGCTGGTACCGCGGCGCGTATTACCCGGCCGAGGCGCTTATCGATCGGCGCAGCGTGGACGACCTGGCGGCCGAGATGGTGCGCGAGGTGGAGCACGGCGTCGGTGAGAGCGGCATCCGGCCGGGGATCATCGGCGAAATCGGGACCGATAAGCCGTGGGTCAGCGCCGCGGAGGAACGCGTGCACCGAGCGGCAGCGCGTGCCGCGAAGCAGACCGGGATGGCGATCTCCACCCACGGCGTGCAGTCGCCGGTTGGCCTGGCACAGCTCCGCATCTTCACCGAGGAGGGCCTCGATCCGGCACGCGTCGTCATCGGTCATGCGGACTCGTATCACAACATCGACTTCTACCTGCAGGTGCTCGCCGAGGGGGCCAACCTCCAGTTCGACTTTCTCGGCCACCGTTTTGGGGCGGAGGAGGCGCTCGAGCCGCGATTGGTCGAGACGATCGTCGAGCTGCTGGAGCGTGGATTCGCCGATCAGCTGCTGTTGAGCCAGGACGTCTGCCACAACCGGCAGCTCAAGGCGAACGGTGGGTTCGGCTACGTGTATCTGCAGCAGCACTTTCTCCCGACCCTGCGTACCGCGGCGGTTGGGGAGGGTGAGATCCGGCAGATGACGATCGATAATCCGGCGCGCATCCTCTCCATTCCGTAGGGAATTCGGTGGACCCGCCTCACGGGGCTAGCAGCAACGGAGCTGTTGGGGGAAAGCACCGGCATCGGCGGCCATACTTCGCCAATGCCGTCGCCGCGTGATCCGATCGTCGACCTGAAGCGGATCGGCTTTCTGCTGGAGGCAGCACAGGAGCCCAATTACCGCGTGCGAGCATTTCGCGGTGCGGCGGAAACCCTGGCGAAGATGGGGGCCGATGAGCTGGCCGCCCGGGCCGCCAACGGCACGCTGCGCGAGCTCTCGGGCGTGGGTGAAGTTACCGAACGGACCATCCTCGAGAGCCTTCGAGGCGAAGAGCCCGTCTACCTTCGGCGCCTGGAGTCGACCGAGGGTAAGCCGCTGGCCGATGGCGCGGCCGCACTGCGGGCAGCCATTCGCGGTGATTGCCACGTCCATACCGAGGCCAGCGACGGCGGCGCG
>JBPCKH010000147.1:0-7842 GCA_051004475.1 Candidatus Limnocylindria bacterium
GCGCGGACTGGACCGATGTCACCGCCACTCTCCCGTGGGTCGGAGCGTATGCCGCAGATGCCTGATCTTGGCACCCAGCTGGCGCCGATACACGTCGATATTGTGCGGGTTCGACCAGAACTTGCCGTCAGGGCGCGTCGTACCCGCTGCGATGGCTGCTCGATAGTCATCCGCACTGGCGCCGGGAAACCAGGTCCAGGCGGTGCCGATGTCCTCGAGCACGTGGGCGTCAGAGTTGCCGACGGCCGCCAGGTGCAAAACATCGGCGTTGAGATGGTCGCGGTCCGATCGACGCGCTCGGCCGGCCGCTGACGGGTTCATCAGCTCGATCGCGTCCAGCTGATGGTGCGATGCCACCAGCGAGCGGGTGCCAAGCGACGGTGTCAACGGCGCCAGCGGATGGGCAGCGACGGCCACGCCCCCCTGGTCGTGGATTCGCTCGAGCGTCTCCGCCAGCGGGCGCAGCGCGGGAATCCTCTCCGTGATGAACAGCGCCAGCACGTGGCCGCGCCGTGTCGTGATCTCCTCGCCTTTCACGAGGTCGAACCGGTATGCGCCGGCGGCGTGGATCTCGCTGGCCCGATGCGCGCCGTCGATTCGCTCGTGATCGGTGATGGCGATGACGTCGAGGTCGGTGTGCGCCTCGACGTGGTCGAGCACCGCCTGCACCGCTGCGGTCCCGTCGGAGTAGAGCGTGTGCAGGTGCATGTCCGCCTTGCCAAGATCGTTGCCACCGCGCGTCATGCGGAGATGTCCGGCCAGAACGGCTGGAATGCGCCGAACCACTGCTCGGGTGCCTCTCCGATGTCGCGCTCGAAACAGGCCGCGATGCGCGTGGCAAGCGCGGTCGTATCGGCGCGTCGGTTCCCGGTCGATGGAACGTGAAGCACCTCGCCATCCATGCGGAAGCGGTCGGGAGCGATCCGCAGACAGCGGCCGACCATGAGCCCGGTCCGGTAGGTCACGGCCAGCGCGGCGGGACCGATCGGCACCGTCGTGGGGTGGCCGAACATCGTGACCGGGTGGCCGTCACCTGAGAGATCGCGGTCACCGACGATGCCGACCGTTCCTCCAGCGCGCAGCCGGGCGCCAAGGGCTCGGCGGGCCTGGCTCAGGGGCACCAGCTCGATGTTCGCTCCGCCGCGCCGCGCGGCGAGGAACTCGAAGAGGGCGCGTGGCCTGATCTCCTCGATCGGTGCGAGCGGGTGGACGCCGTGCGCAGTGATGAAGACGCCGAACGGCTCGAAGTTACCCAGATGCGAGCCGATCAGCATCCCCGGCCCACCGGTCAGCGCGGCCTCGAAGCTGGGCCAGTCGGGCACCTCGACGATTTCGTCGATTCGATCAACGGGGTAGTGCGGGGTCCGCAGGAACTCAAGGTAGTAGCGGGCGTGATTGCGGAATGCCGAGCGCACGAGGTCGCGGAAGGGGCGCCCGTTCGTGGGGCGGTTGGTCGCCGCGCACACGCGCCTCAGATTGGCCGCCACGAGGCGCCGGCGCGCGGGAGCCAGGCGATACCAGGCATCACCCGCCAGATCCGCGACCGCGTAGCCGGCGCGCGAGGGCAGGGCAACCACGACGCGATCCGCGATCTCGAGTCCAAGGCGGAGCATCATGCGCCGACCCTGGTCCAGTCCTCGCCGCGACGCGCGGCGGCCAATGCGGCCCGCGCCTGGGCGCGATCAGCATCGGTCTCTGGCCAGACGGCCCGGAACATGTACCACTGTCCGGGGTCGTCCGCGATGACGCCGCCGAGCGCATCGGCCAATGCCTGGGTCGCCCGGTAGATCTCGGCGGGCTCGGTGCTGGTGCAGTGAATGAACGGCAGGCCACGAGCGTCGAAACGGTCGTCGCTCGCTCGGCGGCACCAGACCGGGAGCAGGGGCGCGCCCGTCTTGGCCGCCAGCGTGGCCGGACCGAGCGGAAAGGTGGTGGCCTCGCCGCACAGCTCGACCGGCACGTCGCCACGTCGGTAGCCACCGTCGCAGAAGAGGATGAGATTGCCGTCTGTGCGCAGGACTCGAAAGAGGCCGCGCAGGTTTCGCCAGCCGATCACCAGGATGTTCTGCCTGGCGCGCGTCGCCGACAGGTGGTCGAACAGGCGGCCGTAGGTCGTGTCATCGGCAACGACGTGCAGCACGGCACCGGTTCCCTTGAGGGCTGGACCGATGAGATCCATGCCGCCGACATGGATGGTGCATACGACGACACCCTTCCCGGCTGCGTGCGCCTCCCACAGAAGCTCGACATTCTCGACCCGCACCAGCTCCGTGGCCGCGCGAGGCGACAGATCGCCGATGCGCATCATGTCAGCGAGGTACTTCGCGTAGTTGCGGAACGCGCGCCGCGCCGCAGCCTTCACGCGCCCATCGTCAGGGTCCAGGTCCAGCGGATGCGCCAGATTTGCATGGATCAGCTGCCGCTTCGATCCGGAAAGGTCATAGGCGACGTTGCCGATGGCCGCTGCCGCGGCCATGATCAGCCATCGAGGCAGCGCGGTCGCCACCCCCTCTGCGGCGCGATACAGCCAGAAGATGGCGATTTCCCGCTTGCGCTCGGTCACGCGACCTCGGCTGCGGCGGCCTTCGCCTTCATCTTCGTGTTGGCCGCGGCGACCTTCCTGGTCCTGCGTGGAGCGAGCTTCTCGGTCCCGAGCAGGGTATCGTTGTCGTCGCCGCGGATGAAGTCCTCGACGCGCTTGTGCGCGATGTCGTCGTGGATCTGCAGCGGTGGGGACTTCATGAAGTACGAGCTGGGTGCCACCAGCGTGCCGGCCAGGCCACGGTCGAGCCCGAGCTTCGCGCAGCGAAGCGCATCGGTGATGGAGCCGGCGGAGTTCGGAGAGTCCCAGACCTCGAGCTTGAGCTCCAGGTTGAGCGGCACGTCGCCATACGTCGTGCCTTCCATGCGGATGTGGCACCACTTGCGGTCCTTGAGCCATGGCACGTAGTCGCTTGGCCCGACATGGATGTCGCTGTCCGCGATTTCGTAGTCCATCATCGAGGTCACCGCGTTGGTCTTGCTGATCTTCTTCGACTCGAGGCGCTCTCGCTCCAACATGTTCAGGAAGTCGGTGTTGCCGCCGAAGTTGAGCTGGTAGGTCCGGTCGATCTTGACGCCGCGATCCATGAATAGCCGGGTCAGGACGCGGTGCGTGATGGTCGCCCCGACCTGGCTCTTGATGTCATCGCCGATGATCGGCAGCCCGGCCTCGGCGAACCGTCGCTGCCAGTACGGCTCGCGGCCGATGAATACCGGGATGGCGTTGACGAAGGCGACACCGGCCTGGATTGCCTGCTCCGCGTACCACTTGGTGGCCTGCTCGGAGCCGACCGGCAGGTAGCTGACCATGACGTCGACCTGGCGGTCCTTCAGGATCCTGACGATGTCCGCAGTCGGTCCCGGCGCCTTCGTGATGATCTCGGAGAGATATTTCCCGAGCCCGTCGTGGGTCATGCCGCGTTCGACCGGAACGTCGACCTGCGGGACCTCGCTGAACTTGAACGTATTGTTCGGCTCCGCGAAGATCGCCTCGGACAGATCCTTGCCGACCTTGTTGGCATCGATATCGAAGGCGGCGACGAACTCGATGTCGCGGACGTGATACCCGCCGAGATTGACGTGCATCAGGCCCGGAATGAAGTCGCCGTCCTTCGCATCGGCGTAGTGGTAGCGCCCCTGGACCAGGCTGCTTGCGCAGTTGCCGACGCCGACGATGGCGACACGCACCTTGCCGTCGCTGGACCGATGACCGTTGGCGGCGGCCTTCCCGTTCTTCGAAGCCACGATGCGTCAGTTCTCCTTGGTGCAGGTTGCAGAAGCCTGACTGAGGCGCCAGACGTGCCGGATACGCTGAATGCAGGTCAACGCCGTCAGCGCAGCGACCAGGTAGAGGATACCGATCAGCACAGGCGTGAATCCGAGACCGGCAAGCGCGATACCCGCGATCACGAGTACCAGCCGTTCCGTGCGCGGTGCGAGGCCGACGCTGGCAGACAGCCCGATTCCCTCTGCACGCGCCCGGGCGTAGCTGACCAGGAACGATCCCGCAAGGGCCAGGAACACGGCAAGGACCGGCAGCATCGGCTGCTCGAGCACGCCCATGAACCAGATGGCGATGCCGACGTACAGGATCGCCTCGCTGGCCCGATCGAGGGTCGAGTCCAGGAAGCTTCCGAACTCGGTGCCGCCGCCCTGCGCGCGGGCGAGCGCGCCATCGACGGCATCCAGCAGCGAGCCGGCGGAGAGGACGGCCGCCCCGATCAGGAGCCAGCCGCCGGCAACGAGGCCGGAGGCGCCGACCGTGATGAGGAGACCGATGACGGTGATCGTGTTCGGCGTGAGGTGGAGCGCGATGGCCAGGTTGACGATGGGCGTCAGGATCCCGCGCCCGGCATCCTTGACCCAGGTGGGAAGGACCGAGGCGCCACGCCGCAGCTCGCGCGCGTGGTCGCGGCTAGCTGACATCGGGTACCGTCCCGGGCGCCTGCGGCGTGCTGGCCACGCCCGCCGTGCCGCCGATCAGGCGGGCTTCGGTCTCGTGCAGCTCTTCGAAGGCGGCCGTCCGCAGCCTGCAGATCACCTCGCGGCCGTGGCGTTCCGTATCGATCAGGCGTGCCAGTCGCAGGATGCGCAGATGCCAGCTGATGAGCGGCTGTGAGAGTCCGACCCGGGCCGAAAGCTCGCGGACCGGCATCGGCCCGACCTCGGCGATCAGCCCGATAACGCGCAGGCGCGTCTCAGCGCCAAGAGCACGGTAGAAGGTGTGGAGCCGCCGCAGATCCTGCTCCGCGTGGGTTTCGACGGCGGGAGGCAGCATGAGCGCTTCTTTATCAAATGCGAGTTTATATAAGCGAATGCTTATAATATGGGCTGCCGTTCGCCCCGTCAAACCCTCGTGCTAGCATCGAATGACCGTTCCGATGGAGGCTGCCGGGAGGAGGTGTGTCGCCGACCCGTTCGACTCCCGACGCGCTCTGGAGCGCGCCGGCATTGTCGGTCCTGCGTCCGGCCGCCATTACCTGCACGGACCTGCGTCGTGGTCGAGAGCTGGATGGCTGTTCGCTCTCCGTTCCCGTGGGTGCCCGACTGCTGGTCGTTTCGGATCCCGACGGGACCGCCTCGACGCTGCTCCGCGCGCTGGCCGGACTGTCGCGAGTCGACAGCGGCCAGATTCGCGTCGCGGGGTTGAGCGATCCGGGCAGGGGCGGTTGGGGCCGCCACGTCGCGTACGTGGGTCCCGATCCCGGCCTGCACACATGGATGACGCCCATCGAAGCGCTTCATCTGGCAAGCGACCTCCTGGATCTCCCTTCCAATGAGACGTCACGACGCATCGAGCATGCCATTGCCCGGGTGCACATCCCGGCCGCGGCGGCAACCCGGCCGATGAGCCGCGGCGGCCTAGCCCTCCAGCAGCGCACCGGACTGGCCGCGGCACTCATCTCCGATCCGGAGGTCCTTCTGCTGGACGAGCCGTTGCGCGCGCTCGATGAGCGCGAGCGAACCAGGCTCCTGACGCTTCCCGGTCAGCGTCGGACGATCCTGTTGGCGAGCCGTTACCCGGCCACCGAATCTGGCCTGGTGGCGCACGTCGCATTCCTGCGGGACGGCCGCGTCCAGATCTTCGTACCGGTCGACGCCCTCGAGCGCGCGGGGCTGCCACAGTCGCATCGGGGCATCGTGGCGCTGGCCGAGATGCATGCGACACGCGCGCCAACGCGCGGCGCGGCGCCGGTGTGAGCCAGGTGGCGGTTGTCATTCGGCTTGCGCTCCGCGAACTGTGGATCAGCTTTCGCCTCCTCTTTCTGCTTGCGGCATACGTTGCCGCCGGTACCGTCGTTGCGTTGCTCCCTGCCCCGGTCACGACGACCCTCGTTCGGCTGGCAATCGGGCTCGCCGCGGCGGGCATCGCCGGTGCCGCGGTCGCCGCATGGTCAATGAGTCGTGAGCGGACGCTGGGGCGCGCGGGGTGGCTGACAACCCATTCCGTCCCGCGCGCGACGATCGTGCTCGGCTGGTTCGTGCCGCTGGCCCTGGTTTCGGCGTTGGGCCTGCTCGCCGCCGGCGTCCTCGGCTGGCTGGCCATCGTCACGTTGTTCGAGCGTCCCGACGGGCTCGTCTTCGGCGCGACCGTCGCCTCGGTCGCGACCTTCACACTGGCACTCATCGCGATCGGTCTCCTTCTGGGGGCGATCCTCGGTCCTTCGCCGGCCGCCGCCGCAACGGCCGTGATCTGCGTGCTCCTGGTTGCCGTGCCGTGGATGATCGTGCCGCGCGTCGCCGTCCCGATAGAGGCACTCGCCCGACTCGTGGAGTTGCCCGCTCCGCTCTCGGTTGCCGTCCAGGGCGCCGGCGCGTCGCTTGCCGCGGCTGGCGTGCTGCTCGTGGGGGCACGATTCGCGCTGGAGCGGGTCGATTTGTGACCCAGGAGACGGTACGAATCCACCCCGTGGCAGCCTGGGCCGCGCTGGTCTTCGCCAGCCTTGGCGTGCTGCTGGGCGGTGCGGAGCTGCTGGTCGTGGCAATCGCACTCCCCTCGATCGTCGCGGACTTCGGCGGTTGGGCAGACCTGGGACGAGTGAGCTGGATCGTGAATGCGTACCTGCTGGCCTACGTCGTGGCCATGCCGCTCGCCGGCCGCGGCGCCGACCTGTGGGGAGCGCGTCGCCTGTACGTCGTCGCCCTCCTGCTGTTCGTGATCGGCAGCGCTGGAGCCGGCGTCTCACGATTCGCCGGGCCGGAGGACGGCCTGTCGTGGCTCATCGTGGCACGCGTCATCCAAGGGTTCGGCGGCGGCGCGCTGGTTCCGCTCTCGATGGCGCTGGCCAGTCATCTGTTCAGCGGCCGCGCTCGTGCGGCCGCGCTGGGGCTCGAGGGTGCGGCCACCTATATCGGTATGGCCATCGGCCCGGTCTATGGCGGCTGGGTGCTGCTCAACTTCAACCTTGGCATCCCGGGCCTCGATGTGGCCAACTGGCAGTGGATCTTCCTGCTCAATGTCCCGATCGGGATCATCACCCTGCTGCTCATCTACGTCGTCGCGGGCGGCATCGAGACGCCCCGCGTGCGCGCTCGGCTCGACCTCGGCGGCGCCGCGTTGCTGTCGGTGGCGCTGGTCGCCGGCATCGGCGCAATCACGGTCTCGGGTTCGAATGGATGGACCGATCCGCTCGTGCTCGGTGGACTTGCGCTGGGGATCGCAGCCTTCGCCGCCTTCGCATGGCTCGAGCTTCGATCGCCGTCCCCGATCGTGGACCTGCGCCTGTTCGCTGATCGCGCGTTCAGCGCCGCGAACGCGGTCAGCCTTCTCACCGGATACACCCTCGCGACGGCGATCATCGGCGGCCCGGTCTTCGTCAACCGCGTGCTTTTCGGCAGCGATGCGGAGGCGTCCACGGTCCTCACCGCCCTGACCCTGGCGATCGCGGGCGGTGCGCTCGTGGGCGGGCTGCTCGCCGGGTTCATCGGTGAACGGATCGTGACCGTCGTCGGCGTGCTGGCCAGTGCGCTCGGGCTCTGGCTGGCGCTCGGCTGGGGCGTAGGGACCGAGCTCGATCGTCTGGTTCGCGACCTCGCCATCTTCGGCGCCGGGTTCGGACTGACCGTCTCGCCCCGCGCCACGGCTGCGGGCGAGGCGGCCGGCGCCGGTGCCTTTGGCGTGGCGAGTGCCATGCTCCAGATCACGCGCACCATCGGCATGAGCGTCGGCCTGGCGCTGCTCACCTCGATCGGCCAGAACAGGATCACCGAGCTCTCGGCACTGATCGTGGACCCGCGACGGCGCGACGCGCTGGTCACGGACCTGGGTCGGCCGGAGTTCGTTGGCGTCGATCCGAACGC
>JBPCKH010000148.1:0-14185 GCA_051004475.1 Candidatus Limnocylindria bacterium
GTGGACTATCCTGAGCATGGCGTATTCCTCCTGCGAGCATTGATCACTCGGGAGGGTACGCCGCCTTCATGTCTGGGGAGCCCATCCACAACATTTGGTTATAGCTCCACGAAGCGAGCCCGGCAACTACTGGCACCAGCGCCAGGAGATCGTGGCCGAACTCCGGCGATTGCTGGCGCGCAGCTGCATTGCGGCGCTTGAGCCTGACCTCATCATTCTCGATGAGTTTCAGCGATTCCGGCACCTGCTCGAGCCGCCGAACCCCGACGACCCGGATGACATCCGCTCGCTGGCCCACGAACTGTTCAGTCAGCAGGGCGCGAAAGTCCTGATGCTGTCGGCGACGCCATACAAGATGTACACGTTGTCGGACGAGGCGGACGACGATCACTACCGGGACTTCGTCCAGACCTCCAAGTTCTTGCTCGGTACGCAGGCGGCCGCGGGCTTTGGCCGCGACCTGACGGCCTTCCGCCGGGCGCTCTACCGCGTCGGCGACGGGCTCGACCTTGACGAGGCGATCCGGCTGAAATCACGCATTGAGCGACGGCTGCGCAATGTGATGGCTCGAACCGAACGCTTGTCGGTGACCGAAGACCGAAGCGGGATGCTGATTCAGCAGCCTTCGCGCGCGATGCAGCTCGAGGAGGGGGACCTGTCCTCCTTCCTCCTGGCAGACGAACTCTCACGGAAGCTCGGCACTCCGGACGCGCTGGAGTACTGGAAGTCGGCGCCGTACCTGACCAACTTCATGGAGGGCTACAAGCTCAAGCGAGAGATTCGCGAGGCGATCGCCGACGGCCCGAAGCAGAACGCCGATGTCATCGATCTGCTCCGGTCGGCCGTTGCCGGAGGCCTGCTTTCGTTCGACGAGATCCGGGCATATGAACGTGTCGATCCCGGGAACGCCCGGCTGCGGAGTCTCATGGCCGACACGATCGATCGCGATACATGGCAGCTGCTCTGGATGCCGGCATCGATGCCCTACTACGAGCCTGGCCCGCCGTTCGATGAGCCAAGGCTTACCGGCTTCACGAAGCGTTTGGTCTTCTCGAGCTGGCAGGTGGCACCCCAGGCGATATCGGTTCTGCTCAGCTACGAAGCGGAGCGGCGGATGGTCCGCAAGGGACACCGCCGACGCATAAACACGCCGGAAGCCCGGCAGCGTCAGCGCGGCCTGCTTCGATTCGCGCGCGATTCGAGAAACCAGGAACGGCTCGTGGGAATGCCTGTCTTCGCCTTGCTTTATCCGAGCCCCACGATGGCCCGCCTTGGCGACCCTCTGCGCATTGCGGCATCCGGCGAGGCCGGACTCCCGGGGCGCGGCGAGGTGATCGATTCGGTCAAGCGCGAGCTGACGCGCCGCCTGCGCCCGTTGATGCCTCGTCGTGACGATGGCCCGGTGGACGAGAACTGGTATTGGGCCGCCCCGCTCCTGCTGGATGCTCAGGCGGATCCCGACCTCATCGAAGGCTGGTTGGGCAGGTCGAACGCCCAGGCCGTGTGGGATGCGGGCGAGGCGGGCTCGGACGCTGAAAGCGCATTCGCGGCACACGTGGACTTCGCCCGGTCGGCGGCACACCAGGCTGCGGCCCTCGGACAGCCGCCGGATGACCTGCTTGACGTGCTTGCACGGCTGGCCGTTGCCGGCCCCGCCAACACCGCTCTGCGGTCTCTGGCGAGGGCTGTTGGGGATGTGAGACGTGTCGATAGTGTTCCCGTACGCGATGCCGCGGCGCGCATCGGGTGGGGCTTTCGGGCGCTCTTCAATGTTCCAGAGGTGATGGCGCTCGTCCGAACCAGCAAAGGCGGCGATGAGGCGTACTGGCGCGCCGTGCTCGAGTACTGCTTCGCGGGAAATCTTCAGGCCGTGCTTGACGAATATCTCCACGTGCTCCCGGAGTGGCTCGGCCTCGTTGATCACCACGAGGAATCGCAGCTGGCCGACATCGCCCGGGAGGTTCACGACGTCGTCTCGGTCCGCGCTGCCAACTACGGCGTTGAGGAGCTGGTCGACCGGGATGGTGGCCTCAGCCTGGAGACGCAAAAGGTGCGGGCCCGGTACGCGCTTCGCTTTGGCGTCCGCGCGACGGATGAAGAGGCCAGCCTGCATCGTGCCGGCCTCGTGCGCTCAGCCTTCAACTCACCCTTCTGGCCCTTCGTGTTGGCCAGCACGTCGCTTGGTCAGGAAGGACTCGATTTTCATCAGTACTGCCACGCAGTCGTCCACTGGAATCTTCCGGCGAATCCCGTCGACATGGAGCAGCGCGAAGGCCGCGTCCATCGCTACAAATGACACGCCGTGAGAAAGAACGTCGCGATGCAGCATACGGACGTCGGATTCGCGAGCCGTGGCCGTGACCCGTGGGCCCGGATGTTTGAGGCGGCGCGTCCGCCACGCAGCGGGCGAGACCGCGACCTCATCCCGTATTGGGTGTATGCCTGCGAGGGCGGAGCGCGTATCGAACGCTACGTGCCGGCGATGCCGCTCAGCCAGGATGCCCTGAAGCTCGAACGGATGCGGCGCAGTCTGGCCGCGTATCGGCTCGTATTCGGACAGCCGCGACAGGAGGACATGCTCGCCTTCCTCGGAGATCAGCTCTCCCCAGACAAGGTCGTTGAGCTGGCTGCGAAGCTACGCATCGACCTCACGCCCCGATGAGTGCAGTGGCGGGCGTCGACATCTCTGGCCGCGCCGCGCATGTCGTGGTGATGGACGGCGGGACGATCGCCTCGGCCGGAATATGGCCGACCGATGACCTCGTCAATCTCGCCGACGATCTCGCCGCGTGCGAGGTCGTCGCGATCGACTCTCCGGACCGCTGGAGTCTGGGGGCGATTCCCGAACATGGCGGACTATCCCCGAAGTTCGTCGCAGCCCGGTGTGCCGAGTTCGAACTGGCTCGATCGCATCGGTACTGGGTACCTTGGGTGACGCCTCTCGAGCCCCAATCAGTGGAGGACCGCGCGAAGTACGCCTGGATGGCGCGCGGCATGGAGCTGTTCAGGCTGTTGCACGCGCGCTCGACCGCCATCGAGGTCTACCCGAATTCAATCTATCGTCGGCTCGCGAAGGGCTCTGTTGTCCCACCGAAATCGCAGCTGGCCGGATTGGCGATGCGGGTGGAGCTCCTGCGCGGGGTTGGCGTCAAGGCACCTCATCTGGAGATGTGGTCGCATGACAGCCTCGATGCGGCGGCAGCTGCCACCGTGGCATGGGCACACAGCCAGGGTTGGGCGGAACGTGTTTCATGCGATCACGATGGTTCGGCCATGTGGCTTCCGCCAGCTGCGGTTTAAGCCGCAGTTGAGGCCGTGCTCTTCCGTGGCGAGGACTGGATCGCCATTATCTATCGCGTCTGGGCTGGCGCGCTTGTGGCTGCCGGATCAACCGCGAACAGTCGTAGCATAGCAATCAGCCGTTCGGTCAGCGCAAGAGGCGCATCGTCGTGGGGCGGATAGATGAGCGCCTGCTGCCAGTAGAGCTTTCGCACGCTCGTCGCGATACCAATGCCGACCCCGCGGGCTTGAAGGTCCGCACGCAGGGCGCCGATGTCGAACAGGTAAACAGCATCGATGCGCCGTGGCAGGGATCGCACACTGCTCGTAGCGACTGGTTTCGGTCCAGTTAGGACAAGGTAGTAGTCCGCAGGGTGCGAGCTGATGTCAAGCAGCCCGGCGTCCTCGGAGTACAGCTTTACGTTGACGGTTTTCCCCGCCATCGGACCCGCCTGAACTCTCCGTCGTGCCCGGGGTTGACGCCCGTGGGGGCGAGCTCAATGTCGAACACCTTGGAGGCGATGAATTCGCCGAGGTTGCCGGGCGATGGCGGCCTTCCCAATACCGTGGCCATCTCCTGGTCGATCATGTTGCGCAACCGGACCCGGAACGATAGTCGCTCGAGGTCCGGGTCCAGATCTTCCATGGCGCCAGTCTAGACCCGACTTCCGTGAGGCGAAGAGTCGACAGAGAGCTGCCCGCGCGGCGCGGATAGTCACAAACACGGCGGCCGTAGGCGGCTCTGAAGACGGGTCGCCTGCAATACAGTAGATCCGTGCCAAAGCTCTACTCGATCGGTCACAGCAGTCATGCCCTCGATCACCTGCTCCTACTGCTCCGGGAGCATCAGATCGAGGTCGTGGTCGATGTTCGCTCGACCCCGTACTCGCACTACTCCCCGCAATTCGCCGGTCCGGCGCTGGAGAGGGCCCTGCGGAGCATCCGAATCCGGTATCTGCACATGCCACAGTTGGGCGGCCGCCCTTTAGACCGCACGTTCTATGACGAAGCAGGGCACGTCTTGTATCAGCGGGTGGCCGCATCTGAGACATTCACGCAAGGGTTGAACCGGCTCCTCGAGGGGGCTGCGAAGTACGAGATGGCGGTCCTTTGCAGCGAGGAAGACCCGATCGCCTGCCACCGCTGGCGGCTCATCGGTCGAGCTGTCGAGGAGCATGGATCACCGATGCTGCACATCCGTGGGGACGGACGGACTGAGACCCATCGGGGTGTCCTGCTCCGGGACGAGGCGGAGCACCCAGAGGCGTATCAGCTTCGGCTTCTGGAGGCGGGTGAGGATCAGTGGAGATCCACGAAGCCCGTGCGGACTCGCTAGTGGAGTCGATCCTCACCATCGGCGTGTATGGGCTCTCCGGTGATGAGTTTGTTGCACGACTCCGCGAGGCTGAAGTCGCGGCCGTAGCCGATGTGCGGTTGAGGCGGGGAGTTCGTGGCGCGGAGTATGCCTGGGCCAACTTGGGTCGCCTGGAGAAGCGACTCGCGGCCGAGGGCATCGCCTACCTCTCGTTCCGCGACCTCGCCCCGACTGCCGAGATCCGGGCACTCCAGACCGCGATTGACGAGGGATCCGGCACCAGAAAGAGGAGGCGGTCATTACTGTCGCCCAACTTCGTGCAGGCGTACGAAGGGACCATTCTCGCCGGCCTTGACCCGCGAGATACTGCGGCTCGGCTAGAGCAGTCCGGAAGCCCCGTCGCACTCTTCTGCGTTGAAGGGGCGCCAGAAGCATGTCACCGGGCGCTCATCGCCGATTGGCTGAGGAGGGAGGGCGTCGTGGGGAACGTAACCCATCTGGGCTCATGAAGCTGGTCATCGTGGGGCGTACCTTGGTGCGGAGCGGCGTCTGCATCGGTGCAATGAACTTCGAACACCGATCTATCCGGATCCAGCCGCAGTTGGGACACGCCCACCCACATGATGCGCCATACCAACTCGGTGATGTCTGGGACATTCCACTGCAGCCAACCCCCTCCTTGCGGCCGCCCCATGTGGAGGACTTGGTGCTCACTGGCCCGGGTCGTCGCATCGATCGGCTTGCCGATGTCGGCTCGTGGATCATGCAAGGCGTGACGCCCTGGCGCGGCTCCGCCACTGCGGTCTTCGACGCAACGCTTCGCCGCAGCGAGAGCGGTCGAGCCTTCGTTGGAAGAGAAGGCATCCCATCCGGGAGCGTGGGATTCTGGCTGCCAGACCGACCATTGGTTCGCGCCGAACGTGGGGAGAGGCCGCCTCACTACGTCTATACCGACCACGACGGTCTCCGCTGGCGCTTCTCCTACGCCGGCGCGGCTCCGTCGCTCAGGATCGTTCCAGCCCGGTCGCTCGTGCGTCTGTCGCTTGCGCGATGGTGGGCCCCCGACGATGGTTCGCTGCCCGAGGCATGCTACGCGCAGGTATCGGGCTGGTACCCGATCGATGCTGAGGCTACCGATGCTTTGGCCAGTCCTCAGCGACACGAAATGCCAGCGTGGTAGACCAGCCTCTCCTCGAGATCACGACCCGGCGGCTTACCGCCGACGCACCAGAAGGGGCCAGATGGCCAATCCTCGTCCTCGCCGCATTTGGCGGTCAGGATGCTCTAGCGGAGGCGCTCGACGATGGGATCGCGCCCGCCCTCGACGCGACGACATCGAGCGGGTCTGCTCCGAGGGCCTTCCTGTCCTCGATCACGGTGGAGGGGTTCCGCGGCATCGGACCCCGCCAGACGTTGCAGGTTAGGCCGGGCCCGGGCCTGACCCTCGTCGTGGGCCGGAACGGTTCTGGAAAGTCGAGTCTCGCGGAGGCCCTGGAACTCCTGCTCACGGGCTCGAACTGGCGGTGGGCAGAACGTTCGAAAGTGTGGAGAGATGGGTGGCGAAACCTTCATCACCCGGTGGCCCGTGTCTCTGCCTCGTTCGCCGTAGATCGAAGCGCTGGCGAGCTGGAACTTGTGAGGGAGTGGGCAGCCGACGCCGCATTGGATGCGGGTGCGGCATGGTCGCAGGCCACCGGCGAACCGCGGGCCTCAATCGGCGCGACAGGCTGGGGGTCAGCGGCGGAGACGTATCGGCCGATCCTCAGCTACAACGAGTTGGGCTCGATGTTCGACGAGGGCCCGACCGCACTCCATGATCGTTTGGCGCGAATCCTTGGCCTCGGTCATATCGACAGTGCGAGTAAGGCGCTGCGCGACCAACGACTGGTCGCCCAGCGCGAATTGAAGGATCAGGACGCGACGGCTGAAGAGCTGGCGGCCGAGCTTGAGGGCGTGGATGACGCACGAGCAAAGCAAGCCCGGACTGCGTTGCAGAAACGCCGGCCAGATCTTGCAACGTTGTCGAGCCTTGTCGCAGAACCGTCCCGCGAGGGGGATGGTGACATCGGCGCTCTGCGCCAGCTGGCGCTGCTCGCGGCCCCGGATCCGACCGTGGGTGAAGAGATCTCGCGGCGCGCGGAGGCGTTGGTGGAGCAGCACCGGCAGCTCCGGGCTTCAGCGGCGTTCGACACCGACCGGTTGGTCCAGATCCTTCGGCTGGGTCTGGAGCACTTCGAGGAGCACGGGCCGGATGACTGTCCCATGTGTGGCCGTCCCGGTGCTCTCGACTCGGGCTGGGCCGAAGGGGCGAAAGACGCGATTGTCCGGGCGGAATCGTCCGCGGCCGCAGTGAGTTATCTGCGGGCCGCGCGCTCCAACCTGCTTCGGGATCTCCGCGCACTCATCGGCGACCCACCCGCGGTGCTACACCGAGCGGACGGGCTGGGGCTCGACAGCAGACCCGTGCAGGAGCTGTGGGACGCTTTAGCGGAACCACTCGAACAGGCCGGCGCCATCCCGGACCACGTCCGGCCGCTTCCCGAACTGGCTCGTTGCGCTGCGGAGCTGCGTCGGGAGGCTGAGGCGGAACTCGAACGCCGAGAGGCAGCGTGGAGGCCGGTGGCTCATAGCCTGTCGATTTGGCTTCACGAGACGAAGCGAAGACCCGTAGTCGAGGCAAAGGCTCGTGACCTTCAGACCGCGGAGAGCTGGCTCAAAGGCGTATCGGCCGACCTACGACGCGAACGATTCAGCCCTATTGCGGATCGCGCCATGCAGCTCTGGGATGTCTTCCGCCAACAGAGCAGCGTTGAGTTGAGGCGCGTGATGCTTGAAGGCTCCGGCACCATGCGGCGCGTCGCTCTCGATGTATCCGTCGACGGCGTCGATGGCGCGGCCCTGGGTGTGATGAGCCAAGGCGAGCTCCACTCCATCGCGCTGAGCCTCTTCCTGCCCCGCGCGACGCTCGACGAGAGTCCGTTCCGATTCGTAGTAATCGATGACCCCGTCCAGTCGATGGATCCGTCCCGGGTGGATGGCTTGGCCCGAGTGCTCGAACAGATAGCACAGGACCGCCAGGTCCTCGTCTTCACGCACGACGACCGACTTCCGGAAGCAACGCGGCGCCTGGGAATTGGCGCCGTCGTCGTGCAGGTAACGAGACGCCGGAACAGCGTGGTGGAGCTGCGGGAGATTGAGGATCCGGTGCATCGCTACCTTTCAAATGCACGCGCGCTCGCGAAGTCCCAGGACGTGCCGGCTGAAGCGGGGAAACAGATCGTCCCGAGCTTTTGTCGGCTCGCGATCGAGGCGGCCTGTGTCGACCTCGTTCGCGGGCGCCGCCTCCGGCGTGGGGAGCCGCACGCCGATGTCGAGGACTTGTTGTCGAGCAACCCAAAGACGGCGCAGCGAATGGCGTTGGCGCTGTTCGACGACGCGTCTCGCGCTGGTGAGGTCGGCGAGCGAATTCGCGCATGGGGTCCGAGGTACGCGGACGCCTGGTACGGAGCAACTAAGGGTGCGCATAAGGGATTCGCCGGCTCCCTCTCCGATCTCGTCAGTGGAGTAGACACGCTCTGCATGCGGGTTGGAGAGCTCGCGTGATCGCACGCGCTCATGCCCCGCCCCCAGGAGCCCTTCTCGAACTCGCTCATTCCATGCTCCAAGGAAGTGCCGCTAGTTCTGAACTAGATCACTCCGACGACGGGTGGCCGATCGCCGTCGCCATCCTCGCCAGGCAAGCGCTAGAGCAATCGCTCGAGGACCTCTGGGCGGTCCGTGTTCCGGGACTTGAGCGCGCTCCGATGCGAGCGCAATTACTTTGCCTGGTTCAGCACATCGACCCAGGTCTAGCACACGAGACCGCGAGTGTGTGGGGTTCCCTCAGCGGGGCTTGTCACCACCACGCCTACGCGTTGCCGCCAACCGCAGGAGAGCTGGAGTCGTGGCTCGACTCTGCGGAGCGCTTCGTTCGCGAGTCCGACCGGCTGATCCAGCTCCGAAACGCCCGGACCAAGGCGGACTGACGCGTTACCAGCTCAGCGCCAAGTCTGCCCGGAGGTCACGAGCCCCTGCGGCACGCAGTGTCTGTTGGATTGTGGCGGATTGGCGGTCTGCGAGAGTTGACGGGACGAACACGACCACGCCGTCTCGGCCCCGGCTCATCAAGACGCGGTATGAGTTAAGTCGGAGTTGGTGCGAGTCGCGTGCGTCACGAGTCTGTCGATGGCTCGCCCAGCTGTTGCCCGTCCACGTCACGTCATCGCCCCAGCAGACGATCGGCAAATCCAGCTCCAGACCCTGTGCCTGGAACTCCGTCGCAGGCTGGATCAGCTGGCACGCTGAGCGAGGATGCTCGGGCGGCGCGTTGAACCATTGGGCCGGCCGCATGTTCCGCGTCGCTCCGAAGGTGTTATCGATTCCGATCTCCCTCAGATTCTGCGCCTTGGATGAGGCCAGAAGACCGTAGGTCTTGTCGCGCATGCCTTCGTATCTGCGGCGCGCGTAGTCCTTCGCAATCTCGATGTCATCGGTGACGTAGAGGTCGAATCCATCACCCCGAACGCGTTCCGCGATCGAAGCTGCTTCGTGCAGCCGACCGTCCAGAAGCGCAAAGACCCAGCGTTGCACGTCCTCCGCGACGTGGGTGCGCAGCGACACCGTTAGGTCGGCCAACTCGTTCGCCCTGAAGTCGGTATCGGCGAACGTGTCGGCGAGGTGCTGCGGGGCGTGGACGGCGAACGGTCGCGGTGCGCTCAGCGCGGCGTCCCGCCATTGGCCGAGCCCCGCGTCCTCACCCGAGTGGATTTCCTGGCCCTCGCCAACGAGCCCAACGACTACCGCCCACCCCGGGAGCTGTGCGGCCAGGTGCATGAGGATCTCCGGCTCCGATCGAGGGTGCTCCTTCTTCCGCGTCATCTGCTCGCGGTCCCAGGCCCGTTGGGCCTCGTCGAACACGATGACATGGTGGTTCGGCGGCGACCGTCGGCGGACGCCGTACTCAAGAATGAAGTTGTGCATCGGGCGTACAAAGACGGTGCTGTGGAGGGCCGATTGGAGGACTTCGACCAGTGGGCCGTTTCCGGAGAGGAATATCGCATCCGGCGCTTCGGCGTGCTGGGACTCGTAGACGAACTGCAGGCCCACCAGGGTCTTGCCTGAGCCCGGCACGCCGGTGATGAGGACGAGGTGGCGTTCGTGACGCTCCTGCGCCTGGCGGACAAGGCCGTGCATCCATTCCAACAGGCGCGGGATGCCGGCGCTGTGAGCACGCCGGATTGCCGGCAAGGGCTCGTTGCGCCAAACGCGACGGGCCGCGTCGATGAGTGAGGGCAGGGGAGCGTAGGTGCCGTTGAGGATATCCGAGGCCCGCATCTGCTCGCCGGCGCCGGCCTGTCGGCGGATGACACCAGCCAGTCGATCCGGGCCGACGATCGTCAGTCCCTCGAACGAATCCTCGAGCCCACCGCGCCTGACGGCGCAGAGGATCGGATAGACGGCTCTGTCGCGGCAGGCGGAGTGATACTCGAGGAGATCGCGTGCGTACGCCTGTGCCTGATCGACTTCGGCGTCACCGATGATCGGACGCTCCTTGAACTCAATCCCTTGGACCGAGTCGCCCGTGAGGAGCACGACGTCCGGCCGGCGCCCGCCTTCGAATGGAAGCTCGTACTCAAGGACGACTTCCCAGTCCTTGCTTTCTGAAATCGCCGCCAGCGTGGTTGTGAGGACGCGCAGCTCTGAATCCCACGCGCGGAGTTGCTGCGGCGTCGGCGCATCGATGTAGTACTGCGCGTGCGCGTCTGCGATCGCGTGAACGGTCGCTCGAGGATCTGCTGTCACCAGGTCCCGCACGGGACCTGCCCATCCATGTGCCACCGGCGCAGCTTAGGCCGTGTGAACACCGCGGCGAGTTACGATCTGCAGGCGTTGTTCTATGTGTGCACCGGCTTTCCAGAGTGCCGGAGGACGTCACCGGCGTAGGCGCGCGACGTCTGAGCTGTCGCACGGGCGCGACAGCATCGGGTCGTGAAGTCATCGGTCACTGAGTCCAACATCGTCGAGGCGATCGCCGCCCTCCCGTGGGTCGATCAGCTCTGCCCGCTCATGCGGCACCAGTACGCGGTGCTGCGCAACTCGCCGGCGTGGGCCTGGTACGCGCTCGACGCGATGATCCGCGACAGCCCGGATAGCTACCTCGCCTACTTCCGCGGCTACCAGCCCCCGAATCGCTACTGGGACGGGCCCGACGGCCTGCGCTATTGGCGCACCCGGTTCGAGCTCAACCGATGCACCCGCGACAGCGTCGAGCCGCCACGCCGCGTCGACCAGGGCGCCCAACCGATCCCGGGCTGGGTCGGGCCGCCCCATGCCCCCAATGGGGCGAACCTGTACGAGAAGGACGCTGATGGCCGGTGGTGGCCACGCTTCGACGGCACCGACTACGAAGCGTGCCGCGCATGCCGGCGACGCCCGGCCTTCGGGCCGTCGGCGAAGATAGCCAAGTGACTGAGACGCTCGAGCAGCTCGTCGAGCAGGCGAGATCGGCACCACCGAATCAACGCATCGAGCTTCGTGACCCGATCGCGGCGCATGGCACCGCCGCTGTCGATGCGATGGCGGAGTGGCTGGCGGATCCACAGCTGACGCGATTCGCGGTTCGGGTCATCGGCCGCGTGGCGGACCTTGGGGAGCGCGATGCGGCCCTGTCGACGCTCCGCATGGCGTTCGACGAAGCGACCCCTGATCAGCGGGCGGACATTGACGCCGAGCTCCAACGACTCGGGTTCACCGCAAGGGCTCCGCGCGGTCGCCAGGCGGCCACTGGTCCGCGGCAAACGGTCGACCATTCAACGCCGGGCTGGATGATGAGGACGGATCGCAACAACGCCGAATGGCTGTGGAGCGAGGTCCAGGCAGGAGGGCTGCGCCAGGGCTGGGGCTACGCGCCCGCGCAGGAATTGACGCTGCTCCGAAATCGCCGGGAGCGCGGCGAACCGATGACCCGCGACGATGACTGGGCCTGGCCGAACCGTCGCATGCTCTCCGACGAGCCCGATGGCATGCAGATCGGCGACCTCGTCCTTCTGCCGCACCTGCCGCGCGAGTGGCGGTGGTCCGTCGTCCGGCTCACTGGTCCCTATCGGTTCGAGATTTCGAGCCAGCACAACGACTACGGCCACATCCTGCCCGCCGAGGTCATGGTCGTCGACCTCGGCGATGGCGACCTCACGCCCGAACTCAGATGGATGCGAACGTATCCCGCTCGGCTGCGCCGTCTCACCCGGCAGGCGTACGAGGACCTCGAAGCGCTGCTGAATTGATTCTGCATCGTACGTCTTGAAGACTTCCGTCCAGGCCGCCTCGCCGTCTGCCGCGACGACAAACCCGTCGACCTGTCGACCCGTAACGACGAACACCATGCCTGAACCTGCGAGCGCTTCCACGACGGTCCGGACCGGCGCGTCCGCGCTCACGTAGCTCGCCGGCCCCAGGCGATGCATTGACCGGCGGACGCTATGGGTCGGGTTGGCCTTGAGGCGTGTCGTCGCCACCCATCCTAGGAGCTCCCCGGCGAGCATCACGGGCGCTTGGTCGAAGGCATGCGGTTGGAGTCTTCGCAGCGCGGTCGAACCGCGCTCACTGGGTGCCGCGGTTGTGGCATCGGCGAGCGGCGTCGCGATATGGCGCGCGGTGATTGATCGTGCGATGTCCTCGTATCGAAGCAACGGTCCCGAGCCTCCTGCTGGTAGTATCGGCCTGCCTGACGCATCAGGCACCTATCAAGAGCGGCCCGAGAGCCCTGGCTCAGTGACGGCCCAGCAACCACCGGCACCCTCAATGCCGGCACGGTGCTCCAGCCAGGAACGATAGGAGAAGAGGACCGATGAGCGCGACCTCGCAGCGTTACCGCGTGCCCGACCATCTTGGCTACGGCTGGCTCGACAGACATTCAGTCCAACTGTCCGACCGTCTTGTCGTCGATTACGTCAATGGTGAGGATCTGGTCTATCGCGTGACCGCGGAGGACGACCGGCACTGGGGGGTGGAGGAGTTCTATCGGCTCCAAGCCGTCGCCAGCGCCGAAGGGCCCACGCTGGTCCACGCTGCCGCGAACCTGGCCTACGCGCAGCAGGGGGCCCTGGAGCTTCCGCCCTCGTGGCGTCGCTTGGCGGACCGGATCGTGGCGCGCGAGGATCCGGACACGAGGATCAGCCTCGTCCACCGCCCCTGGACGCCGGCCATCGTCCACCCGACGCTCTTCGACACGACCGTGGTTTGCGCTTGGCAATCCGGCCCTGCGCCTGATCTGCTCCCGAAGAGCTTCAAGGTCTGGCGTGGTCAGCCGCCGCGCCATGCGGGGTGGCACTTCATGAAGCGGAAGGGCTGGTACATCGACAGCTCAGGGCCCGAGGTCACGATATCCCAGTGCGTCATAGGCACCTACCCGGCCCCGATCATCAACGTCGAGCCGGTACTCGACGCGCTGATCAGCTCGGTTGAAGGATCCGAGCCGCCGACCCGCGTGATCATCACGACTATGCCGGATGATGTGGCAGTAGATGTCGACGCTGGCGACTGCATCGTCCTTAACAATGTCGAGCGTGCGGAGGCCATCCGCGTGGCGGAGCATGCTCTGTTTCCTGGCCGCCACACAGTCGGGACCAACGCCTGACGCTGCGGCGACAGCGTTTGGTTAGAATTCCAAGCGTCCTCTACGATCCTGTTCAGGGAAGGTCAAACGAGCGCTCTCTTGACCATTGTGGTAGGAATGCCTACAGTCTCAGTATGAAAACCCGAGTCTCGGAGAAGGGCCAGATCACGATCCCCAAGGCCGTGCGGACGAAGCTCGGGCTGCGTCCGGGGACGGTCCTCGAGATCGAGGCGGAGCGCGGTCGCCTCGTCGGGCGCAAGGCGAGCGGACGGGACATCGTCGATGAGCTCTACGGCTCGTTGCCGCTCGACGAGTCCGTGGATGACTACCTCGAGCGTGCGCGGGGCCGGTGATCACTGCCGTCGACAGCTCGGTCCTGCTCGACGTGCTCTCCGGCGATGTGGCTCACGGTCCGCGGTCGGCCGCAGCGCTGCGACAGGCGTCCGCCGACGGCGCGCTCATCGCCTCGACGATCGTGTGGGCGGAGGTGATCGGCGCTCACGACGAGCCGCGGAGCGTGACCACCAAGCTCGATCGGCTGGGCCTGGAACTCCGCCCGGACGACCGCGAGGCGGCTATCGCGGCGGGTCGCGTCTATCTGGCGTACCGCAGAGCCGCCGGAACCCGTCGCAGGATCCTGCCGGACTTCCTGATCGGCGCCCACGCGCAGATCCATGCCGATCGGCTGCTGACCAGGGACCGGGGCTTCTATCGGTCGTCCTTCAGCCGTCTCACGATCCTGGAGCCCTGAGTTCGCGGCGTATCTTCGCGCAGAACGCCGATCGCGGTCGTTGACAATAGCCACTTACGAGTATACGCTCAGTAACAATTACGAGCAGACGGAGCGCCGGGTGCGACTTCTTCTCGACCTCGGGACCGAGTCGGACATTGACGCGCTTGATGCACACCTGGCTGAACGAGGATTGAGCGTGGAGGAT
>JBPCKH010000149.1:0-5535 GCA_051004475.1 Candidatus Limnocylindria bacterium
GGCCAAGGTCACCCCGAAGCAGATCGCTGCCCACTACATCCTTCAGATGAGCTCGGTGGAGCTCCAGGAGGCGATCGCTCAGGAGCTGGACGAGAACCCAGCGCTCGAGATGGAGGAGCTGCCGACCTGCCCGATCTGCGGACGACCGGTGGGGGGCAACTACTGCACCGAGTGCATGCCGCGCAAGGGGGAGGCCGATGGCGACGACAGTCGCCTGAGTCCCGATGACCTCCCCGGAGATGGGGCGACACGCGTGCGAAACGAGGAGGACGAGTTCGACCCGATCGCACGGGCCGAGGCGGACTTCACGCTCGAGGATCACCTGACCTGGAATCTGCACGCGCTGCTGCCGTCGCGCCTGCATCCGGTCGCCGATCACGTCATCGGCGCGCTCGACTCGAATGGCTTTCTGACCGAGACCGATGCGGAGATTGCGGCCGCTACCGGCGTGACGACCGATGACGTCGGGCAGGTCCTGGCCGCCATGCAGGGCCTGGAGCCGATCGGGATCGGGTCGCGATCGATCACCGAGTCCCTGTTGGCCCAGATCGAGTACCTGCGCGAGCAGGGCCACACCGATGTCCCGCCGCACGCCGAGGCGGTGATCGGCCGTCACCTGGCCGATCTCGGCGAGCGACGCTTTCGGGAAGTGGGCGCGGCAGTCGGCGCCACCCAACGCGAAGTGGTGAGTGTCTGGGAGTACGTCAAGGGCAACCTGAACCCGTACCCGACGGCCGCGTTCACGGCGGCGATCAGCGCTGACGCGGCGCGGCCGATCATTCGGCCCGATGTCCTCATCCGTGCGACCGATGGTGAGCTGGTGGTCGAGGTCGTCGAGTCGCGCCGCTTCAGCCTGCATTTCGCCCCGCTCTACTCGAGTCTCAGCTCGAAGCTGCGCAGCGCTGACACGACCGAGGACGAGAAGCAGCATGTGCGCCAATACGTCGGCCGCGCCAAGTTCTTCATCGACAACATCAATCGACGTCGGGCGACAATCCAGCGCATCGCCGAGTGCCTGGTCGAACGGCAGCGCGAGTACCTCGTGCACGGCGTGCAGCATCTCGTGCCGCTGACGCGCGCGGAGGTCGGCGAGCTGATCGGCATGCACGAGTCGACGGTCAGCCGCGCCACCGCAGAGAAGTACGTGATGCTCCCCAAGGGCGAGCTCGTGCCCTTCAGTCACTTCTTCACGGCGTCGCTCGGGATCAAGGATCAGATCAAGCGAATGATCGAGGCCGAGGACACGCAGCACCCGTACTCGGACCAAGAGATCGCCGACGCACTCGCCGAAGACGGCATCGCGCTGGCGCGGCGCACTGTCGCCAAGTATCGCGACGAGCTGCAGATCCTTCCCGCGCGCCTGCGGCATCGCTGACCGGCCGGGCCCCGCAGCGCCATGCGCGCCGTTGTCCTGCGCAGCCTCGCGGTCGTCGGGATCGGCGCCGTCGTCCTCGCGGGCGTGCTCTATCTTGCGAGCACCGTTGACGGTCGTCCGCCGTCGGTGGTCGGCATCGCACTGACGCAGCCACTGCCCGACGAAGTGTCCCTCGGGCTGCCGACCACCAGTCTCGAGGTCACCTTCACCGAGCAGGTCGTCCAGGCCAGCGCCGCCGCCGCACTCTCGATCGAGCCCGCTGTTGAGGGCAGCGTGAGCTGGAGCGGGACCGTCATGATCTTCACTCCGGATCAGCCGCTGGAGCTCGCTGCCGCCTACACGGTGGTCGTCGCTCCCGGCGTCGAGGACCTTGCCGGCAACCAGATGACCGAGATGGCGCCGGAGTTCAGTTTCGAGACGACGGGCTCTCCCGAAGTGGTGGAGACGCTGCCCGCCGACGGCGCGACCGACGTGGCGCTCGATGCTGAGATCGCGGTGCGCTTCTCGACGCTCATGGACACCGCCTCAGTGGAAGCGGCACTCCGTCTGCGACCCGCCTTTCCTCACGAGGTCCGCTGGAGCGGCCAGCTGCTCCAGATTGTGCCGACCGAGCCGCTGCGCGCCGAGACCGACTACGGCATCGACATCGGCGGGGATGCGTTCGATGTCTCAGGCGTCGCGCTCGCGATGCCGGTCCGCCTCGCATTCCGGACCCTCTCGTCAGGGCTGGATCCGCCGCTGCTGATGCCATCCGACGGGTCCGATGGCATCGGTCCAGGATCGCCGATCGCCGTGTTCTTTGATCGGCCGATCGATCCGGACTCGGTCTTCGACGGGCTGCTCAGCATCACCCCGGAGGTCACGGGCTCGATCGCGGTGGTCGACGAGCTCGGCAACGCGCCGGTCGAGCCCGATGATGGTCGGGTACTGCGCTTCGCACCGTCAGGTGTGCTGCCCGCAAATACCACCTTCGAGGTTGTCCTGACGCCCGGAGTCGCGGGCCTGGACGGGGGCGAGCTGGCGGAGCCGATCTCCTGGACCTTCACGACCGGTGCGCCACCGCCCACAATTTCGAATCAGATCACGTTTCTCTCGGATCGCGCCGGCGTGACGAACCTGTGGGCGATGAACGCCGATGGCACGGCGGCGCACCAGCTCTCCACCGAGCTTGCGGCGGTCCTGGACTACGCGGTGTCACCCGACGGAAGCTCCTTCGTGGTCGGCGACGGCCGACGCCTCGTGCTGGCGGACGCCGATGGTACCGGCGCTCGCCTGCTGACGGAAGACGGCTTCCTGGAGTTCGACCCGAGCTACAGCCCCGACGGTGAGCGCCTGGCCTTCGCGCGCGCCGACCTGGCGACCGGGCGTGGCATGGGCATCTGGCAGCGTGCGATTCCAGATGATGAGGCAACCCGGATCGAGTTGCCGCCGGACGGAACCGCAACGCCCGACGCGAGCGCGTCGGGCGAGAGCGACGCCGCCGCCGACTGGCTGCGGTCGCCGCGTTTTGCTCCCGACGGTGAGTCGCTCGCCTTCGTTGACGCGAGCGGCTGGGTCGGCGTGCTGGACTTCACGACCGACACCGTGAGCCGAGTCCGCTATGACGCGCAGGCCCCGCCGCGCTGGCTGCCCGACGGGTCGGCGATCCTGCTGACCGGCCTGACGGCCGTGCGGACCAGCGAGGTGGCGGAACTCGAAGCCCCGGTCCACCCGCTCGAGTCAGGCTCCGAAGTCACCGTCGGCATCCTCGCCCGCTTCGGAGCTACGATCATCGAGAGTGACTTCGGCGAGGGTGCGTCAGTCGCGTCGGTCGCTTCCGACGGCCGCATCGCGTACTTGCGCGCGGACGGGTCCGTGCGTCTCACCGACGATCCAGGCCAGTCGGGGAACGTGCCGTCAAGCCTGTTCGGCGAGCGCATCGGCGCGGTGGCATTTGCCCCCGGCGAGGATGCGATGGTGGTCGTCGTGCTGCGATCCGATGCGGAGGAGGGCGCCAGTGAAGGAAGGATCGAGCGCATTGAGCTCGGCCGCGGGGAGCGTGAGGTGCTGGCAAACGAAGGCTGGCGTCCTCGCTGGTTGCCCTGACCTGATCGGTCGGCCCGTGCCGTGCTAGAATCCGCCCGCCTTCGCTGGCGGGACGTGACCCTGATCCTCCCGCCGGCGTTTCGTGTGCGTCAACCTACGGTCGTGAGCGAGCCCGATTGAGCGTGGCCGCCGGGCCGCACTCGGAGGATTCATGGAGCTCCAGCCCATCTTGTGGGTGATCCCGATCGCCGGCATCGCCGCGATCGCGTTCGCCTTCTACCTTGCCTGGGACGTCCTGCGGGCCGACACCGGCACCGATGCGATGCGGGACATCGCCGGGACGATCTTCGAGGGCGCCGTCGCCTTCATCCGTCGTCAGTACCAGACGATCGGCATCCTGGCCATCGGCGGGACGGTGGTCATCGGCCTTGTGATCACCCTGGTCGAGGGTCAGGATGTTGCCGAGACCGACATCTACGGCCTTGATCTCGGGATCCGGACCGGCCTCGCGTTCCTGGTAGGCGCCGCGTGCTCCATGGCGGCGGGCATCATCGGCATGTACATCAGCGTGAAGGCGAACGTCCGAACAGCCGCGGCGGCGCAGCACAGCCTGGTGCGCGCAGTCCAGATCGCCATGCGCGGCGGGGCCGTCTCCGGCTTCCTGGTGGTCGCCCTGAGCCTGCTCGGCGTTTACGGCATCTTCGCCGCCTTTGGCGGATTCACCAATCCCGAGGATGCGCCCTTCCTCATTGTCGGCTTTGGGTTCGGCGCCAGCTTCGTGGCCCTCTTCGCCCAGCTCGGCGGTGGCATCTACACCAAGGCGGCCGACGTCGGCGCCGACCTGGTGGGCAAGGTCGAGGCGGGCATTCCGGAGGACGACCCGCGCAATGCCGCGGTCGTGGCGGACCTGGTGGGGGACAACGTCGGCGACTGCGCCGGTCGTGGTGCCGACCTCTTCGAGTCCACCGCTGCCGAGAACATCGGCGCCATGATCCTCGGCGTCGCTGTGTGGCGCATCGCGACCGAGCTGGGCTGGCCGAATCCAGAGGCGTGGATCTTCTTCCCGCTCGTCGTGCGCGCCTTCGGCCTGCTGGCGACCATCGTGGCGATGTTCTTCGTCCGTGGCCGGGAGGACGAGAACCCGATGAACATCCTCAACCGCGGCTACTGGGTCACGACCATCCTCTCGGCCGGCGCATTGGCGTTCGTGACCTGGCAGATGATGCAGACCGTCGGCATCGCCGGGTCCAACGGCATCCCGGCCTGGATCTGGTTCTTCGGTGCAGGCCTGGTCGGGCTGGCGACCAGCGTCGCCTTCGTGTTCATCACGCAGTACTACACCGCGGGGTCGTTCCGGCCCGTGCGCGAGATCGCCGAGGCCAGCAAGACCGGCCCTGCCACGAACATCATCAGCGGTACCGCGGTCGGCTTCGAGACGACCGCAGTCACCGCCATCACTATCGCAATTGCACTGTTTGCCAGCTACTTCCTCGGCGAGCAGGCGCTCGCGGCGGTCCCCGACATCGAGGCAGGCATCGGCGGCATCTTCGGCACCGCGGTCGCCACGATGGGCATGCTCATGACGACGGCCTACATCCTCGCCATGGACACCTTCGGACCGATCACCGACAACGCCGGCGGCATCGCGCAGTTCAGCAAGGCCGATGCAAAGGCCCGCGAGATCACCGATCGCCTCGATGCGGTCGGCAACACGACCAAGGCGCTCACCAAGGGCTATGCGATCGCCTCTGCATCGCTGGCTGCCTTCCTCCTGTTCAGCGCCTACATCGACAAGGTCAACCTCATCCTCGAGCGGCAGATCGAGAACGGACTGCGCGAGGCCGGGACCCTGCTCGAGTCGGTCGACCTGGCGAACGTGAACGTCTTCATCGCCGCGCTGCTCGGCGCCATGCTGGTCTACTTCTTCAGCAGCCTTGCCATCCGTGCCGTCGGCACGGCGGCGCAGGCGATCATCGTTGAGGTCCGCCGCCAGTTCCGGGAGATGCCCGGGATCATGGACTACACCCAGCGGCCGGACTACGCGCGCGTGGTCGACATCACCACCCGCGCCGCGCTGCGCGAGATGATCCTGCCCGGCACCGTGGCCGTGGCCACGCCGATCCTCGTCGGCCTGC
>JBPCKH010000150.1:0-4270 GCA_051004475.1 Candidatus Limnocylindria bacterium
GATCGCTACAGCAACGAAGGCGGCCTGAAGTACTTCCTGCTCGGCAGCTTCACGAGCGCCATCGTGCTGTTCGGGATCAGTTGGCTGTACGGGCTCACCGGGACCACGAACATCGCCGAGATCGCCGTGGCGCTCGAAGGCCGGATGAGCGGCGCGCTGCTCGTCGCCATCGGCTTCCTGCTGGTCGGCGGCACGTTCAAGATCGCGGCGGTGCCGTTCCACTATTGGACGCCTGACGCCTACCAGGGGGCGCCCACCCCGATCACCGGGTTCCTCTCGGTCGGGCCGAAGCTCGGTGCGTTCGCGCTGCTCATCCGGGTCTTCGCGGAAGCCCTCGCGCCGCTGCGCGCGGACTGGCTCGGTATCTTCCTGGTCCTGACCGTGCTGACCATGACGCTTGGCAACGTCGTCGCTCTGGTGCAGGTCAACGTCAAACGGATGCTCGCCTACTCGAGCATCGCCCATACCGGGTACATCATGGCCGGCCTTGCGGCCTATGCGAACGCCTCGGACACCGATGCCGCGGCGCAGGGCATCGAGTCGGTGCTCTTCTACGTCCTCGGCTACGCGGTAATGAACATCGCGGCCTTCGCGGTGGTCGGCATGCTCCAGCGCGACACGCGCCGCTTCGGTGGGCTCAACTCATTTGCCGGTCTCGCCTCGCGCTCACCCGGTCGCGCCGCCGCCATGGGTGTCCTTATGCTGAGCCTGACCGGCATCCCGCCGACGGTCGGCTTCTTCGCGAAGCTCTTCGTGCTGCTCGCGGCCGTTGACGCCGGACTGGCCTGGTTGGCGGTGATCCTGGTCCTCAACGCGGCGATGGCGGCCTTCTACTATCTGCGCGTGGTCGTCTACATGTATATGCGTGACCCCGAGCCCGATCCCGCACCGATCGACACCTCTCCCTTCGGCACGGTGGCCCTGGTGCTGTCGGTCGCTGGCGTCGTGATCCTTGGGATCTTCCCCGGTGCCATCCTCGACATTCTCGAAGCATCTGCGGCGAGCCTCTTCTGAGCCGATGACATCCGCCGATGCCGATACTGCCCTCGGCGCGGCCGCTGCCGCGCTGCTTGGCGACCGGCGCCTCATCATCGCGACGAACCGCGGCCCGGTCACCTTCGCATCGGCCGCTGATGGATCGCTCCGACCGAGACGCGGCTCGGGTGGCCTGGTCACCGCACTCGGACAGATCGGCCGTCACGTGCCGGTGACTTGGGTTGCGGCCGCGATGAGCGAGGGGGACCGGCGCGCCGCTGCCGACCCCAAGCTCCTGCGCCAGGCGGCCCAGGGCGATGATGCGATCCGGCTGCGGTTCGCATCGGTCGAGCGTTCCGTCTACGAGCAGGCCTACAACGTGATCGCCAACCCGCTCCTCTGGTTCCTCCAGCACCAGATGTGGAATCTGCCGGAGCGGCCGGTGATCGATGCGGCGACCATGCGCGCCTGGGAACGTGGCTACGTACCCCTCAATGAGGCGTTCGCAGCGGCCGTCCTGGCACAGACCCGCTCCGATCGGAAACCACGGATCATGCTGCACGACTATCATCTCTATACCGCGGCCGAGTCGATCCGCCATGCCCGGCCCGGCGCCGTCCTCAGCCATTTCACCCACATCCCGTGGCCGCCGTCGAGCATCTGGCAGAACATCGCTCCGGCAATCCGGGAGGGCATCGCCACAGGGCTGCTGGCAAACGACGTGGTCGGCTTCCAGACGCAGCGGTACGCGCACAACTTCCTGCGCATGATCGAGTCGTTCGTGCCCGACGCGACCGTCGATTACGAAGCGCGCACGGTGCGGCGCAAGCGGCGGACGATCCACGTGCGCCACTATCCGATCAGCATCGACGTCGAAGCCACCCGGCGCGTGGCCGGCTCGCGCGTGGCGCGGCGTCGCGCCGATCAGCTGCTGGGCGGCGCGCGAGAACAGGTCATCGTGCGCGTCGACAGGCTGGAACCCTCGAAGAACATCCTGCGCGGCTTTCTCGCGTACGAGGTCCTCCTCCAGCGACACGCCAGGATGCGTGGCCGGATCAGCTTCCTCGCGTTCCTGGTTCCGTCACGAACCGGGCTGCACGAGTACGGCGACTACGGCCGCAAGGTGCAGAACGCGGTCGATCGCATCAATGCCCGCTTCGGTCGTTCGGGCTGGCGGCCGGTCCAGCTCTTCTATGAGAACGATTCCGCACAGGCAATGGCCGGCCTCTCCATCGCCGCTGTCGTGCTCGTGAACCCGCTGATCGACGGCATGAACCTGGTCGCCAAGGAGGCAGCCATCGTCGCCAACCGCGATGCGGTGCTGGTCCTGTCCGAGACGGCCGGGGCGTTCGACCAGATGGCCGATGGGGCGCTTGCCGTCGCACCGGCAGACGTGGTCGGCACGGCCGACGCGCTCGCCACCGCGCTCGCGATGCCAATCGAAGAACGCCGACGGCGGATGACCAGCCTGCGGCGCGGCGTCGAGCGCGAGGACATCACCTGGTGGCTTCGGCGCCAGCTGGAGGATCTCGCCGAGCTCACCGCATGAAGACCGTCGATCGAGGCCCCGGCCCCGCGAGGGAACAAGAGGATCGGTGCTGACCGTGAGCGACGAGCCCTGAGGCGTCGAGAGCCGCCATCCGTCATGGACCTCCCACGGCGAGCAGTAGCGCGGCGGCTTCGGCAGGGTCGGCGAGGACGACGTCCGACGCCTCCATCACGGTTGCCGGCACCTCCCCATCGGGACCACTGACGCCGATGATCATGCCGCGGATGCGCCCGGCCTCACGCAATTCCGCCACCACCCGGAACATGTCGAGGTCGGTGATGTCATCACCCATCACCACCACCCCACGAAGACCAAACCGCTCGATGATGGTGCGCACCGCGCTACCCTTGTCCCCGAGCCCGATCGGTCGCAGCTCGACGCTCATCCGGCCGTGGCGCAGCTCGACGCCCCGCGATTCTGTATCACCCACCGCTTCCAGGATGGACGCCAGGCCGACCTCACGATCCGGAGCGCCGCGGTAGTGGATGGTGGCGGAGAGGCCCTTGTGCTCGACCATCACGCCCGGCATCGCGGGCAGCGCATCCAGCAACCCGTCGAGCCGATCACTGAGCGATGAGGCTCCGGGGGCGGCCACCGGCGCATCGGCGTCAGGCTCCAGCCATTCGGTGCCGTGGTTGCCGGCGATGAGCAGACCCGGCACGCCGATCATGCGGCGCGCGTCGAGCGGCGCTCGGCCGGTCACCACTGCAACGACGGCCAGCCGTTGGAGCAGGGTCTCCAGCGCGCCGGCGGCGCCGACCACCAGTGCGGCCAGGGCCGGATCGGCGACGACCGGCGACAGGGTGCCATCGAAGTCGGTGAGCAGGCCGGCCGGTGCATCGGCAAGCGTTTCCGACGCCAGCGACTGGGCGCGCGCCAGCGGTCCATCGGTCCTGCGGGTAGACTCGGTCATATGAAGCGTCTCTCCCTATGGGCGCTCCCGATCATCCTGGGTGTGGCGGGGGTAGCTCTCATTATCGCCGGCAACCTCGACCTGGACCGGGAGCCCACCGCAAGCCTCGCGCCGATCGCGACCTCCACCGCGACACCGACGGTGGTCGCCGAGGCGAGCGCCACGCTGGCGCCGTCCCCGGCGCCCAGTGAGAGTGTCGAGCCGACCGCGACGCCGACGCCCGCCCCGATGCCGGACAGTGTCACCGCCGTCCAGCTCGAAGTGCCCGCCGTTGGCGTCAACGTGACCGTCAAACAATCGACCAGCCAGGAGATCGACAGCTTCCCGCCGACTGACGCGGCCTATATCCTGCGCGCCGGAAACCAGCCGGGGCGCAACATGAACGCCTACGTCTTCGCGCACGCCATCACGGGCCTCTTCAAGCCGCTCTGGAATGTCCAGATCGGCGCCGAGGTGCTCGTCCGCATGTCAGACGATTCGGTCCTCCGCTACATCGTGACCGAAGTCCGCCCGAATGTTCCCTGCCCCGATGCGGGCGCGACGCAGAACAACCCGCCCAACCCACCCCTGGCGCTCCAGATCCACGCGGACTGTACCGAAGGGGCCTTCTGGACCGTCCCGACCGATTACGAGCGGCTCACGCTCCAGACGTCGCAAGGCTTCAATCGTAACTGGGGCGAGTTGGTGATCATCGCGGAGCCCGAGGCCTAGCTCGAGGAACGACGGCCGCGCACGAACCACCCTGGGACGATGGTCAGCAGGGCAACGCCGAGCGCAATCCCGAAGACGAGCTGCAGCACACCGGCGGACTCGCCCTGCGACCACGTTTCGAG
>JBPCKH010000151.1:0-8554 GCA_051004475.1 Candidatus Limnocylindria bacterium
GCGTCGACCAGCGCCCAACGCATGACGCGGCTGCCACGCCAGGCCAGCCAGGCGACATACGCCATCGACAGCGCGATCCCGAGCTGGAGTGCACGGGCGGCAAGCGGAACGGTGATCGTCACCCAAGCGACCACGATCGATGCGACCAGAAAGGCGGCAGCGAAGAGCCTACTCGCCATTGGCGGCAGGGCGTCGCCGGCGCCTCCGGCGATGCGGCTGCTCGGGTGGCTCGGCCGTGCTGGGAACGCCCGGAGATGGGGATTCGTCGATGGCATCGGCGGGCGTTCCATCGGCATGGTCATGCTCGTGAAGCCCGGCCCGTGAGTTCCGCCGCCAGGATGCGATTCCCGCCCACAGTGTGAGAAGACCGAGCAGCGCCATGACCACCGGGATGCCGGCGCCCGGGAAGGCGATGTTGATTACGTCGGCCGCCGCCGGCGCGGCGATGACCGGCAGGAACGACGCGAGCGACAGGAGCGTGTTCAGGATGCCGAAGATTCGCCCGCGGACCGCGCTCGGGAGCTCCTCCTGGAGCGCCGTCTGCGACGGGATGGCCACGAACGCGTACTCCAGCCCCGCGAATACCGCGATGACGACCACCACCGCGATCAGGCTGACGAAGGGCGCGATGGACGGGATCGCATCCTCGATGGGCGACAGGCTCGGGCCGAAGAACGCAGTAATCGGCCTGACCAGCGCGAGCGCAATCAGCGTCAGGCCCATGGCGACCAGGCCGATGTCGATTGCCAGCCGCTTCGGCAGCCCCTTGCCGTACGAATTGAGGAAGAGGATGCCCACCACCGCCCCCAGGCCGGCCGGCCCCATGATGAAGAATAATTCCTCCGCACGCAGCAGCAGGATGTCCCTGGCGAAGCCAGGGCCAATCGCACCGAGCACTCCGATCAGGCTGGCCGCGACGCCCAGGTAGGTCAGGCTCCAGGCGATACGCCGGTTGGCTTGAATGAAGCCGATGCCCTCCGCCAGCTGACCGTAAAGCTCCCGCGCCGCTCGCCCGGCGGCCGCTCGAACGGCGCTCGCCTCGCGCTCGGGCTTGACGGATGGCAACGGAAGGATGGCCGCCGCGGAGAGCGCGAACATGACCGCCACGATGACGTAGACGGCGGTCGAGCCCAGCACATTGAGCAGCAGCGGGCCCAGGAAGCCGAAGCCAATGGCGAACGTGGCGTTGATGGTCAGGATGAAGATCGAGTTGGCGGCCATCAGGTGACGTCGCTCGACGATGCGCGGCATCGCGGTCAGCTCCGCCGGCGCGAAGACCGCCGTCGCGGTGGCCACCACGAAGTTGATGAGGTAGACAAGCGGCACGATGGCGGTGCTGGTCGTCGGTGCAACGAAGATGAACAGGACAGTCCCGACCGCTCGCACGACGTTCGTGGCGAGCATGATGACCTTCGCATCGCCGCGTTCAACGAAAATGCCTCCAAGCGTGCTGAAGAGCACGGCCGGGATGAGGAAGGTGAGGATCAGGACCGCGTTGGCGGTGTTCGAATTGGTCGTCGTGACGACCGTGGCAATCAGTGCGGCGAGCACCATGTTGCTCGCCAGTTGGCTCAGGGCCTGGGCGGACCACAGGTAGACGAAGCTGCGGTTCTTGAAGACCGATCCGGCACCGGACAGGTCACCGTCGGTATCGGAGCCGGCATCGGCATCGGCATCGGGTGGCAGCTCGATGTGGGCCATCGGCCTACGCCCCCTCGGGGCCGCGCTCCAGGTAGTCGGTGAAGCGCCGTTCCACGTCGAGCCGATCCATCAGGATGCGATGGTCGCAGCCCTCGCACACGAGGCCGATATCGGCGCCCAGCCGCACGACATTCCAATCACGGCTCCCGCACGGATGCTCCTTGCGCAGCCGGAGCCGATCGCCGATGCGGAGGTCAAGGGGAACTGCCATCGTCACTCGCCGCCCTCCCCAGCCGTCACCCCGGTGAAGTTGAACGATCCGAGGTGCAGGGCTGGCACCCGGTAGGCACCCGCGAATTCGCCCGGCAGAAGCTTTGTGGTCGTACTCGCCGCGCGCACGTCACTGAACGCCTCAGGAATGGCCTGGGTGAATCGGAAGTTCATCAGGGGGCGCGTCAGGCGGCCGCCCTCGATGAGGAACGTGCCGTCCTTGGTCATCCCGGTCAGGATCGCCTTCTTTGGATGGACCGGGTTGATGTAGTGGAATCGCGTCACCCACACGCCGCGCTCGACCCCGGCGATGAGCTCGTCTCGAGGCGTCTCACCGGGTGCCATGAAGAGGTTCAGCGGCAACGGTCCCAGCAGGTTCGGAGCCGGCAATCCATGGCCGGTCGAACCGGTTCCCGCGCGCGCGCCCGTGGCCGCGTCGTGCACCACGGCCCGAGCGAAGCCCCCTTCGATGAGGTCGACCCGATGGCGAGCCACCCCTTCGAAGTCGATGACGGATGGGATGCCCGTCGCGTCGGTCCCGTCATCCCAGATGTCGACGCTCTCCCCCAACATCTTGCGGCCGAGCTCCATGAATGACCGGCCCTCCTCGTGGGCAAGGCCGGAGAAGCCGATGAAGGAGAGGTACTCGAGGAGACCGGCGACCGCGTACTCCTCCAGGATGACCTCGTACTCGCCGGGCTCCAGCTCGCCGGCGCCGCGCATCGCGTCGCCCTTGGCGGCGGCCTCGATGCCGAGAGCCTCTGCGTCGATATCCCCGATGTCGGTCGACCCGGTGTGCGCGTACCCCGACGCGGCACCCGACCCGAACCCGTCCATCATCACCGTGAGCAGCGCCGCACGGCTGCTTCGGTGTCGCGAGCTGATGCCCCGCGAATTGGCGACCGCCAGCGTCAGTACCGATGTCGAGAATGAGCCGGATGACTGGAGGCCCTTTGCCTCCCCGGCCTTGATCACGGCCCGCGCGCCCTCCGCGCGTCGTTCCGCGCTGGCCTCCGCGGTGGACGTCACGTACCCGAGATCCGGATCATGCCTGCGCCCGTCAGCCTCGGGCATGACTGCCGCGCGCGGGTTCGGCGCCGAACGTTCCGCGATGGCGACGGCGCGCTCGACCACGTCTCGAATGCCACGCTCGTCGAGCAGATTCGTGCTGGCCACCCCGATGCGGTCGTGGTCGATGACCCTGACCTGGAGCGTCGCGTCATGCTCGCGCACATTCTGATGGATTCGGTTGGTGGCGAACCGGGTCAGAGCCGAATCCTGGCCGAGGTAGAGTGCTTCGGTGGCCTCGGCGGTCGAGGCACGAAGGGCATGGGCAAGCAGCTCGTCGATGCTCGTTGCGCTGGCTACCATCGACCGACACCCACCTTGACGCCGCGGAAGCGCGCCGGTGCGGCCCCATGGCCCACGTGGCCGATCTGCATCGGCTCACCCTTGCCGCAGTTCGGCAGTCCCCACAGGGTCCAGGCCTCGGGTCCACAGATCGCGTCGCAGCTGCCCCAGAAACGCGGTGTGATGCCCGTGTAGGTGGGGTTCTTCACCAGTTGGGTGCGCTTCCCGTTCTTGATGAGCCACCCTGCCTGGTCGCCAAACTGGAAGTTCAGACGGCGATCATCAATCGACCACGACTTGTTGATGCTCATGAAGATGCCGTCGCGCGTATCGGCGATGAGATCCTCCAGGGATCCGGCGGTGCCTGGTCGAAGGTTGATGTTCGTCATGCGAATGAGCGGAATGTGGCTCCATGTCCAAGCTCGCGCGCTGCCCATGCTCTGGCGACCGATGGCCGGCGCCGTCTCGCGGCTGGTCAGGTAGCCGACCAGCAACCCGTTCTCGATGAGCGGCACGTTCTGCGCCGGTACCCCTTCATCGTCGTAGCCGAACGTTCCGAGGCCGCCGGGGGCGGTGGCATCGGCGTCGATGCTCACGAGCTCGCTGCCGTAGCGCAGGCTGCCGAGCTTGTCGGTGGTCAGGAAGCTCGTGCCGGCGAAGCTTGCCTCCGTCCCGAAGACGCGGTCGAGCTCGGTCGGGTGGCCGCACGACTCGTGGATCTGAAGCGCGACCTGGGTTGAATCCAGGACCAGGTCCATATCGCCGGACGGACACTGCGGCGCGTCGAGCAGCGCGACAGCCAGCTCGGCCGTCTCCTGCGCGTGCTCGGCAAGATCGAGCAGGCGCACCGCCTCGAAGCCACCGGTGACGGCCTGCCCGCCGAACGAGTTCGGATAGCTGCGCTGCTGCATCTCGCTCTCGTTGACCGCGGTTGCCTCGATCCCGCCGCCAGCCTCGACGACCACCTGCTCGATGCGCGCGCCGGTGGTCGATACGAACGTCTTCGTCTCGCGGCCGGCCATGACGTTGCCCTCGCGAATCGCAACGCCCGGCACGCGCGCCATCGTCGCATCGGCCTCCATCAGGATCCGCAGCTTGTCGTCGAGGCTGACCGCGAACGGGTCTTCCTGGTACGGCGTGCGGTAGCTGGCGACGATCGGTGGCGTGTCGTCAAGCTCGATCGGTTCCTTCTGTGCCACGGCAGAGGCGCGCGCGATCTCGACCGCCTCTCGCGCGATGCGGTCCGCCTCATCAGTCGCCAGCAGGGCGCTCGAGCTGAAGCCCCAGGCACCGTTCACGAGCACCCGAACCCCAAAGCCAGCGCTGACGTTCGAGGTCGCTGCCTCCAGCGCGCCGTTCTTGACCGTCAGCCCCTCGTTTCGACGCTCGACCACGCGGACGTCGGCGTAGTCCGCGCCGAGGCGGTCAGCGGTATCAAGAGCGCGTTGGATCAGGTCGTTCACGGCGTTCCCATGCGACGGGTGAATGGCGTTACAGGCTACTCGACCGGCCGGGCGACCTGCGGCGTCAGATCGCGCAGCGTGCCGGGCACCCGCATGCTCACTCGCTCTTCCACCACGAACACCGCATCGATCGACTGCTGGAGCAGGGTGAGAATGCCACCGGGCCGCTGGATGGCGCCGCGCAGGCCGCTTGGTGAACCGATGGCGCTCATCGAGAAGGACCTGCCGATGGCGATGCCGTCGATCTCGATTGCGCCGGCGCCCAGGACCGCGACCGAACTCGCCGTGATCCGAACATTGTCGACAGCGATCGCCTCGGCGCCCGCGTTGCGCAGCTCGTAGATGAGGTCATTGACCGCCGTCGGGTCGAATGACCCGTCAATGTCCATCACGATCCCCTGCCCCTCGACGCCACGCAGCCCTCCGAACGCAGTGAGCCGATCGAGGTCCTCCTCGGTCAGCGCGAGGACCGACTGGCCCTGCACCTCGGCGCGCTCATAGTCCCGAATCTGCTCGCGAAGGTCGGCGAGCCCGTCGCTCAAATCAACATTGCGGACGGAAAGCGTCTCGATCAGGGTCGAGAGCTCCTGGGCGGAGAGTGTCGAGAGCTCGAGCGGTCGCGCCTGCGATCGCAGCTGACCGACGAGCAGGACGCCGATGATGAGCGCGACGGCGAACAGGCTCAGCTGCGCAAGCCGTGCGGCCATCACTCCACCTCCGGCAGCGGCGCGCCCCAGCGCAGCCGGGTGTTGCCGATGAACGCGGGGAGTGTCAGCTCGCCGCGCGCCTCCGCGGCGAACTGGAGCCCGTACGCGTCTATTCGCGGCTGGAGCCGTCCGATGAAGCTGGGATGCGACAGGAATCGGTCGTGGAGACCGTCCGGGCCGATCGCCTCGATCCGATACGGCGGAGAGAGCGGCACCGCGTTCACGAGGATCGCCGAGCCCGCGCCATAGATCGAGGTGGTGGACACGACCCGCTCCGCTGGTGGGCCGCCCTCGGTCGCACCGCCGGAGATGGTGATCGCGTCGGCGCCCGACGCCCACAACGCGGTGACCACGTTCCGGACGTCGTCAACCAGCACGATGTAGTTGGTGGCGCTCTCCCCGACCGGCACGGGGCGGGCCGAGTCGGCGATCTCTACGATCGAACCCGGCCCGGTCACCGCCGCGAGCCCAGAGACCAATCGCGCCGCGGCCAGCTCCTGGTTGAGCAGCTCGAGCGCCGAGCGGGAGCCCTCGTCACGCTCCTGGAATGATTGGACTCGATCCTCGGCCTCCTTGATCTCGCCGCGGAGCTGCTCCTGCTGACGCTGAAGCTGCGTGGCCTCGGTGACGAGCACGCGCTGCGCCGAGGTCACAAATTCCTGGCGCGCCAGCGAGCTGTTCCACTGGGCGGCGCCGACGAATCCGATGGCCGCGAGCGCAACGGCGATGCTGATCGCCCATTGGGGACGCGACAGAGGCGGCGGCGCGCTGCGCCGACGCGTCACGCCTGCGACCTCGCTGCACGTCGCGAGAGCCAGATTGCTGCCGCGATGGCGGCGATCCCCGCTCCCGCCAGCAATCCCAGCAGCGGCATTGCGATGTCGTCCGCGCCCGCGGACGGACGCTCACCGGGCACCGAATCAGGTGGCGCCGGCGGCTCTTCGTCGACGCTGTCCGGGTCGACTCCGCCCGCGTCGACCTCGCCGGCCAGCGGTCGATCGACGTTCGAGGCCCCGATCGGCTCCGGCGTGATCGGCTCCGGCTGGTCAACCCCGAACTCCTCGAAGAATGCCGCATACAGCTCATCGGCCGGAAGGTCGGTGGCAGCCTCAAGCGCCTCCGCATCCGATCCGCCATCGCGATAGGCAGCCGTCATGCGAGCGATTGCCTCGCGTCCGTATCGGTCGATGATCAGGTCGACCATGGTGGTCCCCTGGGCATAGGAAAGCTGACCGCCACGCTCACCGATCGGAAATTGCTCACTGATCGCGTCGAACGAGAAGAGCCCCGCGCCAGACGCCTCGAACTCGACGATCCCGCGCTGACCACCGGCGTCCTCGGCCTCCGACCAGGTCGCGATTCCCTCGTTCAGCCAGCGTGCCGGCTCGTGGAACGCGTTGTCGGTCGCGTCGAAGAAGACGATGTGCGTGACCTCGTGAACCATGGCGACCTCGAGGTAGGCAGGCGATCCGCCACCGAGCCACATGAAGATGGTGCGCAGCTCGGAATATGCCGCCGCACCTGTCCATTCGCGCGCACCCGGACCGAGCGCACCGAAGAAGTCCTCGCGCGAGTCGTAGACAAACACGTCGACAGGGCCGGCCAGTTGCGTGCCGAGCAGATCCTCCGCGCGTTCGACGCCAACCGCGGTCAGCTCACCGAAACGGCGCGCCTGTGCCTCCGCGTCGCCATACCAGTGGACCGTCGCCTCCCCGAGCTGCGCCCGCTGCCAATCGAGGCCATCGCGGTCGTCCTCATAGCGGACGGTCTGCTCGGGCCCGAGCACCACGTCGTCGCCGTCGGTCGCGCGCCACTGATATGTCACCAGCGTATTCGGCGTGAGGTGATCGACCGACGTGTCCAACACGTAGCTGACGGCCCCGCCTTCGCCCTCGCCCTCGGGCTCGACCACCGTGACGAACGACGACTCGCTACCCGGTGTGCGCACCAGCAGCTCCAGGCGATCGGGGACCTCACCGTTCAACTCGACGTCGAACCGAATCTCGACGTCGTACGTGGAGTCGGCGGTCATTGCGCCGAACCCGTCGAATGCGCGTACCTCCGCGGCAGCAAGGATGCCGATGACGAGCGCGGCCACCATCGCCGCTCCCATGCGCATCAGTCCCATGAAACCCGTCCGAAGTCGATGAGCCCGATCGTCAGGTTCCCGAGCCCGCGCAACCCATCGGCGACCAACCACCACGTCTCACCGTACGACCACGGCAGCACCGGCGCCTGCTCGGCCACGTACGCCTCTACGGCATCGTAGGCCGGACCAACGTCCGCCTCGGCGGCGGCAGCGGCGGCGTCGAGCAGGGCACCGAACTCATCATCACGCCAATCGCCGTAATTGCTGAGCGCGCCGGGCTCGAGAAGCAACCCGTACAGAGCGTGCGGTGAGGCATAGTCAGCAATCCAGTTGATGGTGAAAACCTGGGCGGCGCTGCGCGTCTGGATCACTTCGAGAAAGCTGTTGAAATCCATGGTCTCGATGGCGATCTCGACGCCGAGCTCCTCGCGCCACACCGCGACAGCGGGCTCGACGAACAGGCCGTTCGCATTCACCACGATGGTGCCGAGGTCCTCGCGGTCCTCATAGCCCGCCTGGTCGAGCAGGTTTCGCGCGAGGTCAAGATCGGTCTCGAGCTCAGGAGCGAAGCCCTCGGGCCAGATGGCTGGTGGCACCAGGCTGCCGGCCGCAAGCGCCGAGGCACCCTCGGCCAGCGGCACCAGTCGGTCCCGGTCGAGAGCCAACGCGAAGGCGCGACGAACGCGTGCATCATCGAAGTGCGGCCGAGTCGTATCGAAGCCGAAGTAGCTGATCGTCAGCGGCTCGGCGGCGTGCAGCCGCGGGCCAAGCTCCGCGTCGTACGCAATCCAGGTGGCATCGTAACCCGCGACCTGCACGAGGTCGACCGCCGCGTCCGCGAATGCGGTCACCGAATCGCTGCCGACGTCGCCGACCCACCGAATCTCGTCGATCGGCGGAGCACCGGCAACGTAACGTTCATTGGCGAGGAGCACGAGATCCGCCCCTTCGACCCCGGCGAGCACGTACGGGCCGCTGCCGACGAACGCGTCAGGACTCTGCCAGGTCGGCGTTGCGTCAGCCTGGTCCGGCAC
>JBPCKH010000152.1:0-11990 GCA_051004475.1 Candidatus Limnocylindria bacterium
CCTCGGCCAGGAGCGGATGCGAATGACCCGCTGCAAGGACGCCGAAGGCCATGTCGAAGTCGATGTATTCGTTTCCATCCGCGTCCCAGATGCGGCTGCCACGCGCATCGGTCATGAAGAGCGGATACGGGTCGTACGCCTGGAAGGAGCTCGCCACGCCGAGCGGCATCGACTGCCGCGCGCGCTCGAACAGCTCGGCGCTCTTTCGCGTCCGATCCTTGTACGACCGTTCCTCCCGCGCCGCGATGTCCGCGATGCGAGCTCGACTGATTTCCTGCGGTATGACCGTCACGGTCGATCTCCTAGCGAGCTCCCCATTGATAGCTTTCCTTCACGAAGCGCAGCTCGACCAGCGTTTCGGTCGAGCGAATGCCGCTGATCTCGGCGAATCGCTCCGTCAGGACGCGCAGAAGATGGTCGTTGTCCTCGCACACGACCTCGCAGAAGAGGTCGTAGCGTCCGGCGGTGATCACGACGTAGGTGACCTCGTCGAGGGCAGCAATCCGTTCGGCAATCTCCTCCAGCGCTCCAGGATCAACCTTGAGACCGATGAGCGCCGGCTGCTGAAAGCCCATGGCCAGCGGATCGGTGACTCCCACGATCTGCACCACGCCGCGGCTGATGAGGCGCTCTGCCCGCTGACGGACAGTGGCCTCGGGTATCTTCAGTTGGCGTCCGATTTGTGCATACGGCCGTCGACCGTCGAGCTGGAGGCAGTTGATGATCGCCTTGTCGAGTTCGTCCAGGACCGGTCGTCGTCCCGACGGCTGCACCGCTCGTACCACCATGCGCGAAGGGTACTCAGCGTACCCGTGGTGGTCAACTATCCGCAACTATTCGCATTCCATCCTGCGGATTCCGTGGGCATTGGGTTGCGTCTGCTTCAGGCCGCAGTGACGTTGCGTAAGGGGTTCGCCCGTTCGACGATGCGCACAATGCCGGCATGGTGAGCATTGCTCTCACGGCGATGGCGCGTGTGGAACATTGCGCGCCCGCGCTAGCATTACACGGAAAGTGTGCCGGAGCGCAGTCCGCGGCGAGCGTGAAACCGACTGATCACGCCCTCATCTGCGTTCAATGTCCCGCCTCACGATCATTGTTCGAAACGAATCAACATCGCGGGGGATCGGCGCGACGCTCATGCGTCCGGCGAGCCGACGTCACGCTGCCAGGCGCCGGTGGCATCGGCGAGAAGCTCAGCCACGTCGCGCACCGAAACATCGGTTCGATCAAGGTCGGTTGTGCCGTCGCGCAGCATGATCAGGCAGAAGGGACAGGCGGTCGCGATCTCGTCCGGTGACTTCTCGAGGGCCTGCTCCACGCGCTTGTGGTTGATGCGCGATCCCTCGTGCTCCTCCATCCACATCCGTGCGCCGCCCGCGCCGCAGCACATGCCCTTGCGGTGATGCAGGTCCATCTCGACCACGCTCTGACCGGACACGGATTCGACGACGCGTCGGCCCTCGTCGTAGACCTCGTTGTATCGGCCGAGGTAGCAGGCGTCGTGGTAGGCGACAACTGCCTCGTGATGCTCCGACGGCACCAGCCGACCCTCCGCCACGAGCCGATCAAGCAACTGGGTGTGATGAATCACCTGCACGCCGGTCAGGCCGAACTGCGGGTATTCATTCCTGATCGTGTTGAAGCAGTGAGGACACGTGGCGACGATGGTCGAGATCCCGTGCTCCGCGTGAGCCGAAGCGAGGGTCGCCACGTTCTCATAGGCGGGCATATGGTAGAGGTATTCGTTGCCGGCTCGCCGCGCAGGATCACCGGTACACGTTTCCCCCGATCCCAGGACGGCGAAGGGCACCTCCGCCTGTCGGAGCAGTTGCGCCATGGCGCGCACGACCTTGCGGTTGCGATCGTCGAACGCTCCGGCACAGCCGATCCAGAACAGGATGCGACCAGCGAGCGGATCCCCCACGGGCGCCGATGCGTGGATAGTGCGCCAGGGCTCGTCGCCGGCCGAGACCCGCGCGGGCGCATCGGTCCCTCCAAGCACGGCGATGTCCAGCCCCTTGGCCCAGTCCATCCGCGAGGACTTCGGCTGCCCCCATGGATTGCCGGCGTTCTCCATGTTGCGGAATGCGGCGTTGAGCTCCTTTGGAAAGCGACTCTCCTCGAGGACGGCGTTGCGACGGATCTCGACGATGGTGTCGACGTGCTCGATGAGGACCGGGCAGCCCTCGACGCACCAGCCGCAGGTGGTGCACTGCCAGACCGCCTCCTCGGGTATGACGTTGTCCATGAGCGGCAGGCTGAGCGCGTCGGTGGCCCGGCCCCGCGCGAGCTGCAGCGCATCTTCCGCGGCCGCGGCTCCCCCATTTGCTCCTCCCTTCCAGGCCCGCTGTGCGCTTGCTGCCGCCGCCAGCGCCGTCTCCGCCGCCGCCATCTGGTCGCGCAGACCTTCCATCAGGTGCTTCGGGCTCAACGTCTTGCCCGTCATGGATGCCGGGCAGAACTCCATGCATCGGCCGCACTCCGTACACGCCAGTCCGTCGGCAAGGTGCCGCCAGGTGAGGTCCTTCAGGCCCCTGGCGCCGAAGACCGGCAGCTCCTCTCCCTCTTCGGGCTCGGCCTCGAGGTCCATCTTCCGCAGCGCGCCCTTCGGCTCCAGATTGCGGAAGTAAACGTTCGGCTCGCTGCTGATGAGGTGGAGGTGCTTGCTGTACGGGAGATATGCCCCGAAGCCGAGGACGAGCACGATGTGCGCCCAACCCATGACGCCGTATCCGATGGCGGCACCTTCTGCGCCGATGCCCTCCAGCGCCAGGCTCAGCGGTCCGGCCATGACCGCCCAAATGCGCGAGTGGTTATCCGGGTTGATCACGTAGGCGAAGGCATCGCCGATCCACTCGGTCAGGACGATGCTGAAGATCAGGCCAAGGATGACGAACGCATCTCGCGTGAGGGCGAGTCTTGCCGGCCGCGTGACGATCCTCCGGATCACGTAATAGATGACCGATCCCAGCACCAGCGCCACGAACACGTTGGCGAAAAACACGATGGCGCTCCAGAAGAAGCCGCCGATGGGCCAGGCCAGGATCGTCTCGATCAGCCCGTTCGTCAGGTAGTTGCCCGTCGTGGCCAGCAACACGATGAAGCCCCAGAAGACGAACGCGTGGGTGAGGCCTGGGCCGAGATCCTGGAGGAGGCGCTTCTGGCCGAACACGAAGATCCCGAGCGCCTTGATCCGTTCCGGGACGCGATCGAATCGATCAAGCGGCCGGCCGCTGCGAAGGATGGCCATGTGCCAGCGGGCGCGGCGCCAGAACAGGAAAATCGCCGCGCCGATCGGCACGACGATGAGCGGGTAGAAGGGGATGGTCGCTTCCATGGATCGGCGCCATAGTAGCCGCGCCGATCCATTGCCGATGCGATCCGCGACTGGAGACATCTACCCCGCACCACGGGCCCAACGGCGATGGAGCCGCAGCTCCATGGCTATCTTCCCGCGAGACGGGTCATATGGCAACCGAACTGAGCGATCTGCCTCGCCGATTGACAGGCTCAGTGGTCGCCGCCGGCAAGCTGATCCAGGGCGTGTCGCAGGACCGGGAGCAGCGCAGCCAACGACTCGGCGGCGCCCTTCGGTGAGCCGGGGACATTGGCGATCAGCGCCCGGCCACGCGTGCCAACCACGCCACGCGACAGCGCGGCCATCGGCGTGGAGGCCAGGCCAGCGGCACGCATGAGCTCGGCCAGGCCGGGCGCCTCTCGATCGATCACGCGGCGCGTGGCGGCTGGCGTGACGTCGGTCGGCGTCAGCCCCGTGCCACCGGTGGTGATGATGAACCGATAGCCGGCGTCCGCAAGCCGCGTCAGCAGGGACGCGATCTCCACTTCGTCATCGGCGACCACGATCGCTTCTGGCGCCACATCAACGCCGGCGCCCCGCAGAGTCGCAACGAGAAGCGGTCCGGAGGCGTCCTCCCGCTCCCCTGCTGCGGAACGGTTCGAGCAGGTCACGACCACTGCCTCATGCTCGGCGGAGGCCGCGGCCCAGTCCCGCGAGTAGGCGCCCGAGCGTCCGCCGGATTTTTCGACCAGCTCGATGCGCTCGATCACGATGTCGCGCTGGAGCGCTTTGGCCATGTCGTACAGGGTCAGTGCCGCCACGGATGCTGCGGTGAGCGCCTCCATCTCGACGCCCGTGCGCGCGGTGACGCGCGCCTCGGCACGGATGACGACCGTACCTGCCCCTTTGTCCGGCGTGAGCTCCACCTCGACGGTGTCCAGGGGCAGCGGATGACAGAGCGGGATCAGCTCGGAGGTACGCTTCGCGCCGCCGATGCCGGCCAACCGTGCCGTCACCATCGCATCGCCCTTCGGTCCGCCGGCATCGAGCAGCGTGGCCAGCACGTCCGGTCGCATGCGCACCAGCGCAGAGGCCACGGCGCGGCGCGCGGTGATCGGCTTGGCGCCGACGTCGACCATGCGCGGAGCGCCATCGGCGTCCAGGTGGCTCGGCCGAGTCATCAGATTCCTCCCAGCAGTAGCGTTTCGTAGCATGCATCCGGCTCAGTCGCCGCGATACCCTCGGGCACAATCAGCAGCCCATTCGCCGATGCCAGCGGCAGCAGCTGCGACGATCCCTGGCCTCCAGCAGACCGGGCCTGGTAGCCATCGCTCACACGATCGACACGCACACGCAGATAGGCACGACGAACCGGGTCCTTGCCGATCGCCTCCACGGCACGAGCCGCAACACGTAGCCGACCGTCCCCCTCCAGTCCCATCATGGCGCGCAGCAGCGGCCGTACGAAGACCTCGAAGGTGACGAGCGCGCTGACCGGATTGCCCGGGAGACCGATCACCGGCATCTCGCCGATGCGACCGAACGCCAGCGGCTTACCGGGCTGCACGGCGATGCGCCAGAAGTCAAGCGCGCCAAGCCGCTCGATCACGCCGCGCACGTGATCGTGGTCGCCAACGCTGACGCCGCCCGAGGCGATCAACAGGTCAGCGGTGTCGACCGAAGAGCGCACCGCGGCCTCGATCGCGTCGGGCTCGTCGGGCGCGCGATCGAGGATCACCGGCTCTCCTCCCGCCTCGGCGACAGCGGCTGCAAGCGCCGGTGCATTTGAGTCGTAGATCTGACCGTGGTCGAGGGGCGTGCCCACGTCCCGCAACTCGTCGCCGGTTGACAGGATCGCGACGCGCGGACGTCGCTGCACCTCGACATCGGCATGTCCCATCGCGGCCAGGAGCCCGATCGCAGACGAGGAGAGCGGGAGACGCGGAAGCGGGACCGGCTCGCCGCGGCGGACATCCAGCCCGGCCGCGCGGATGTGCGTGCCCGGCAAGAGCGCGGCGGCCACCGTCACCATCCCATCACGTTCCGAGGCCTCCTCGATCGGCACGATCGTGTCGGCGCCAACCGGCACCGGAGCCCCGGTCATGATGCGAACCGCGGTGCCCGCTTCGACCGCTGGCGCCATGGGTCCGCCGGCGCGCGACTCGCCGACGACACGGCGCGGTAGGTCCGCGTCAGCCGAGCGAACGGCGAAGCCATCCATCGCGGAATTCGCGAAGGGAGGCACGTCGATGACCGCCGCCAGACTCGATGCCATCGGCACGCGTCCCAGTCCATCGGCGAGCGAGACTCGTTCGCCATCGGTCATGCGCAGATCCGCAAGGAGGCGGACGAGCGCCTCGTCGACCGTCAGCATCGGCTCGATCTACACACCGAGCTTCATGCGTGCCTCGATCAGGCGCAGGATCCCGCGTCGCGTGACAAGCCCCAGCGGTTGGCGCGCCTCCTCGCCGATGACCGGCAAATGGCCGACCTCGCGTTCCTGGATCAGCCGAAGCGCATCCGCCAGGGGCTCATCCGGCCCGATGGTGGCGAGGTCCCCATAGCGGGTCATGATGTCGGTCACCCGCCGATCGGGCCAGGATTCCCGCGGCAGCCGGCGCACGTCACCAAGGGTCACCATCCCGGCCAATCCTCCGTCGGGGTGGCGCACGAGGAACGAACGATCGTCGCCGCGCAGCATGTGCTCATTGACGAGATCGGCCACCGACTCGTTCGGCGAGATGGCAGCAGGAGTGGCGTCCATGGCGTCGCGGACACGCACGCCGCTCAGCGACTTCTCAACACCTGCCTGCTGCATGGTCGCCTCGGCCGCGGTGGCCAGGAACCAGCCGACGAGCGCAAGCCACAGCCCGCTGCCGATATCACGGGAGCGAAGCGCCCAGAAGATGCCTCCGGCAACCATGAGATAGCCGATGATCCGGCCCACCATCGCCGCCTGGCGCGTCGCCGTCAGCGGATCGCCGCGTACCTGCCACAGGATTGCGCGCAGGACGCGACCGCCGTCCATCGGATAGCCGGGCACGAGGTTGAACGCGCCGAGCACCAGGTTGATGACGCCGAGCCAGCCGACAATCGCCCGCACTTCCGGCTGCGGCACGACTGCGCCGATTCCGAGCAAGGCCGCACCGATCAACAGGCTCATGCCCGGACCGGCAAGCGCAATGAGCGCCTCGTCCCGCGCACTGCGCGAATCGGTCTCGATGCTGGTCGCGCCGCCGAAGATGAACAAAGTGATGCCAGCGACCTTCAGGCCAAGCCGGCGAGCGACGATGGCGTGCGAGAACTCGTGCGCCAGCACCGAGGCAAAGAAGAGGAACGCTGTCCCCACTCCAAGAAGCCAGTACTGGCCGGTCGCCCAGCCGGGAATGAGTCGCGGAAAGAATGCATCGGCGAGCGAAAAGGTCAGCAGGAAGGCGATCACCAGCCAGCTGGGGTGAATCGCGAGGTCGATGCCGGCCAATCGACCGATCTTCCATCCTGAGCCCATGGGCTGAGTCTAGATCATGCTTGAGGCGAATGGCTCGGGCCGTCTCGCCATCGCACGAAGCCGATGACGGTCACGACCAGCGCCGCGATCACGATCGCGCCGCCCGCGGCGATCGAGGCGTCAAACCAGAAGCCCTGCGGGAAGAGGAGGATCAGGTTCGAACCCTCCGTGAACAGGTAGGTGCCGGCCGGGAAGAAGATCGCGTGAAAGGCCAGGAACGCAGGCTGGAAGGCGACCACGAAGACACCGGCCAATACGAGGGCTGCCGTTCCGACCGCCCCGGCGGCGATGAGCATGACTCTGCCCTGGCGCCGGCGCTCGTGGCGAAGCCAGGCGCCCGTGACCACGGCAATGACGAGCGCTGCGACCGTAATCCCGGCGGAGAGCCGGACGAGGCGCGACACGTCGCCCATGTGGGAACGCTCACGCTCGTCGAGCAGCGGAGCATCACCCTCGATCGAGGCATCGAAGGCACCGTTCACGTACAGATCGCCGAGGATCGCGCCCGTGACCCGATCGATCTCGCCCTGTGGCGTGTCGAACGCGGCGGCCACGTCGTGGCGGGCCTGGAGCATGGAGGTGAACCAGGGGTTGAACAGGAGCAGCGGTCCGGTCAGGGTGATGGCCACGGCCAGCGCGATGCCGAAGAGCAGTCCAACGGCCCGGGGCGCGCGGACGGCGGGCGCGCTGATCGCGGGCGCGGACACGCGGGTGGTCAGATGGCGCGCCCGGCCATGCGCCCGCTGCCGATCAGCAACGAGAGCAGCGTGCCCACGATGCTGATGACCATTGACCCGAGCAGCGCCGCGAAGAAGTCGCTCACGATCAACCCCAGGTCGAGCTCAGCGGAGATGGCACCGGTGAGAATCAACATCAGTGCGTTGATCACGAGCAGGAAGAGGCCGAGCGTCATGATGGTGATGGGGAAGGTGAGGATGCGCAGGATCGGTCGGACGAACGCATTGACCAGGCCGAAGATGACGGCGACGAACAGGAACTTCAGCAGCGCTCCCTCGGGCTCGAAGGCGAAATCGAGGCCGGGCACCAGGAGCACGGCCACGTACAGTGCAGCGGCGCTCACCAGGATCTGGATGACTCGGTCCATGGATGTAGCCTAGCCGATGCCGTCGATTCCGGGCGGACCAGCGAGCAAGCGCCCGCGCACCCAGGCGCCGCGCACCATGTTCGGATGCGGCCGGAACACAAGACGACTCGCCACATCCTCGACAGTGGACGGAGGATCATCCGTTGGCAACGGGTTCATGAATAGCGGATCGATGGCGATGAGGTCAGCGTCCTTCCCGACCTCGAGCGAGCCGATCTCGCGGTCCAGGCCCAGGACACGGGCACCGTCGAGCGATCCGAGCCGAATCCAGTCGAGCGGCCGCAGCGAGTCAGCGGTATCCCCCATTCCGGTCAGCTCCAGCACGCGTTGCGTGACGGCGCCGGCACGCATGACGCTGAACGTCGAGACCTCCGGCCCGGCCGCCACGTCGCTGCCGAGTCCGGCCGTGATGCCCGCGGCGCGGTACGACCCCAGCGGCATCATTCCGCTGGCGAGAAACAGGTTCGAGGCCGGGCAATGCGCCACTCGTGCGTCACTCTCGGCCAGGCGCCCCACCTCGCGCGGAGACAGGTGGATGGCGTGGGCCAGGATAGCCCGCGCTCCCAGCGCGCCAGCGCGATCGTAGACGTCCAGGTAATCCCGGGCGTCGGGGAAGAGACGCCGAACCTCGCTGATCTCGCCAGCGTCCTCCGAGAGATGCGTCTGCCAGTACGCGCCGTGGTGTGCAGCCAGGGCGGCGGACTCGCGGAGCATCTCGGCGGTGCAGCTGACCGCGAAGCGCGGCGTGAAGGCGTACTGGAGGCGTCCGTTGTCGCGGCCATGCCAGCGCGACGCCAGCTCATCGGACTGTCGGAGGCTCGTCTCGAGGATCTCGCCCGGATCAATCTCGGTGTCGTACGTCAGGCGGTCCATCATGACCTTGCCGATCACCGCCCGAATGCCGTGCGCATCGGCGGCCTCGAAGGACGCATCTGTCGAATCGGCCCAGAGGGCTGCGTAGGCAACCACCGTGGTCGTGCCGGCGGCCGCGAAGGCGCGAAACGCGGCGGGTGCCTGGCGCTCAGCGACTGATCGGTCATACGAACGCTCGAGCGGAAAGATGTAGCGGTCCAGCCATGTCAGCAGATCCAGGCCGCTGCCGAGGCCGGCATTCGGAATCTGCGGCAGGTGCGCGTGAAGATCGACCATGCCCGGCAGGAGCACCATCGGCCGCAGGTCGAGAACCGACGATGGTGCGGCATTGCCGGGCCAGGCGCCCGCGCGCGTGATGCGTCCCGCGGCGTCGACCTCGAGCAGACCGTCGAGCTCGTCGAGCCATTCCCCATCGGCGAGGGGTGAGAGGAGCCTTGCGCGAAGTGCGAATGGGGGTGCTGTCGAGAGCGCCGTCATTGCGCCCGATGCTACATCCCGAGACCGAGTACTCTTGCGCTTCTACAGTTAGGAGGCCACTCATGGCCAATGGTTCTATCAAGAAGATCGTTGCCGATCGCGGCTTCGGCTTCATTACCGGCGAGGATGGTAAGGATTATTTCTTCCACCGCGACGGGCTCAGTGAGTCGATCGACTTCGATCGTCTCGTCGGCGGCGAGGCAGTAACCTTCGACGTCGAGTCCAACCCGCGCGGTCCGCGCGCATCGAACATCAAGGCGTCCGAGTAACTCACTCGACAACCTTGTGACCTTGAAGCGGCTGCTGGCGCCCATACGGGTGTCCGCCAGCCGCTTCTCTGTGTCTCACCACCTTCGGGCGGCGGCGTCTCGCCCGAACCGTCGGAATGCACACCAGCCAACCGTTGTGCCGTCCAGCCTGCGTGGGAACCCGTGAGGGCGGAGGTCGTGCAGGTCGGCCTCGACCACCCGTGGGACATCGCCTTCACCGACGACGGAAAGATGGTGGTCACCGAGCGCATCGGTCGCGTACTCGTCTACGCGAGCGGAGACAGGGACGCCCCGCTGCTGCATGCGGCAACGGTCCCGGACGTTCGCGTCGAGCTCGAGTCAGGGCTGATGGGGGTCGCGGCCCATGGCGACGCGATCTTCGTCTGTGCGTCGCGCGACCCGGTGACGACTGGCGGGTGGATGTGCTGCGTTCGACGATGCCGGATGACGGCTCGCTCACACCATTCGAGGTCCTCCGATCGGCGAGATGACCGGAGCACCCCGCCACCAGGGATGCGCCGTGGAAGTCGACGGCTCCGAACATCTGTGGGAGACGGTCGGAGACGCGAATCTGCCAGCGGGGCCAGAATCCGGCGCAGGATCCAGATCTGCTCAACGGAAAGGTCCCGCGCGTCGGCCTCGACGGGACGATTCCGGCGGACAACCCGTTCGACACCGCTGTCTACAGCCTTGGTCATCGCAACCCGCAAGGGCTGGCATTCGGACCGGATGGCTTAGCCTGGGCCGTCGAGCATGGGACCGACGAGAACGACGAGATCAACCTCCTGCAACCCGGAGGCAACTACGGGTATCCGTGCTTCACCGGAGCCGATGCGCCCGGGCCGATACCCGGCGGCTGCGGACCGGGCCCCGACTACCTCGCACCGGCGGGGACCCCCACGATCGCGCCCTCCGGTGCCACCGTCCTTCGGGGGTCGGCCTGGCGTGACTGGGAGGGCCAGCTCATCATCTCCACGCTCAAGGACGAGGACCTGCGCCGGTTCTCGGTGAACAGCGACGGGCAGGCAGTTCTCGAGGAGACGATGCTTGACGGTCGGTTCGGACGTCTGCGCGCGGTCGCGATCGGTCCCGACGGCGCCCTGTACGTCTCAACGACCAACGGTCGCGACGACCGAATCCTGCGGGTCACGCGCTGACACGTGCCTCGCGGCTCGCGGTCGAACGGTCCGGATTCACATGCGGTGACCATCCGGTCCCGCCGGGCGCGCGCCGAGCGTCCCGTTTCATGCGAGGCGTGAATCGGAACGCTCCAGACAACCTTCGCCCAACGCAACGCACGCTTCATGTGAATCCGGACGTTGCGGCTCGGGACGGCTGCCACCCCGCGTTAGCGGGCGCGCATCCGATTGTTGCGCGGGTTGTGCTCGACCTCCGCCAGACCAGGGCCCCGAGGAGGGACGGCATGTACATCCCGCATCGGCCACGATACCCCTTTCGGAGGCCATACCAGCCACCGACCGGGTTCGAGTCTGAGCGGCCCCAGGCCTCGACGGTACCGTCCGCGGCAGCCTTCTGCTCATCCGCGGCCCCGAGCGGCACCCAATCGCCCTGATCCCTCAGCCAGGCGTGCAGATCGTCGATCGCGCGCAGGTCATACGTGAGCTTCGTCGAGCCCACCTGGCAGACGAGCTGCGGCGGATCGGCGCTGTCGTCACGGTACATCTCGTACTCGCTCGTGCCCGGCGGCGTCTTCAGCCGCCACGGATCATCCTTGGTCCCCGTTCCCCTCGCGCCATCGCTCATGATCACTCCTCCGCTTGCGCCTGATCATCTCAACGTGACTGGACGCCGCTGCGGCCGGCGCTAGGCGGGTCGGGGCAGCCCCAGCCTTGCCGAGGTCGAGGGCGTCCGCCGGCGATAGGTCCAGCCCGCTCCACGAAGACGATGAGCTGCTCTGACGGCTCCTCTGGCATGACGTCGTTCACCTCGCCGTCCGGAGGCGGCACACACCAGCACTCGGCGTAGCCTGCTGTCCGTCCCGGAGGCTCCGTGGTGTAGCTGTATCGCCAGCTTGGCGTGATGCCCGGGTCCTCGAGGCGCTCGGCAGCGGCGGCGGGCGTGAGGGCCATCAGGTTTGGCGGTTCCCGGTCACCCAGAACTTCCTCTGCCGTGGGCGGATCCTGACATGCGAGTCCGGCGGGGCGATCTCAAAGGGTCCTGCGCGTCCCCCTTTCGTGGTTCCCAAAGCTCGCGGCGGCGACGGATGCGCAGCGCAAGAATTCGCGCCTGCTGGGGCGCGGCATCGGCATCCGATGGGATGACCTGGACGAGGATGTGTCGATCGCAAACTTGCTACAGAGCTAGCCTGCGGTAGTGGTCGGGGCGAGAGGACTCAACCCGGCCGATACCAAATGCAGACTCGTGGTGCCTAGCTGTTGTCTCCAAAGACGTTGTTGACAAGTGAGAGCCTCCGACCACGGTACGGGGTGTTAAAGC
>JBPCKH010000153.1:0-3570 GCA_051004475.1 Candidatus Limnocylindria bacterium
AACCGAGCCCGGGGCCTCCTTCCGCCGGCGGCCGACGTGGCCAGGGCCGTCCTCGGCCATGAGGCCCTCGTGCGCGAGAGGTCCGTGGCCATCAAGCCGCTCCGATGCGTCGCCGACTGCGATGGCAGGGCCACCTTCATCGCCTGGGACCGGGTCGCCAATGCGAAGCACTTGGTGTGGGCCGGGCTGGTGAAGCGGGACGAGGGGTTCGCGGGCGACATTGTCATCGCCTTCGTCGAGAGGGTCACCGAGCTGACGCCGCAGCCCGAACGCGAGCGCGTCGAGCGCCTCGCCGCCCGGTGCGGCGTGACCGTCCGCTGGATCGATCCGTAGTGCCCGATCCCGTCGACCCGGCGACACGAAGCCGGATCATGCGAGCCGTCCGCTCCAAGAACTCGCGCATGGAGCGGACCTTCCGGTCGCAGCTCTGGTCGCACGGCGTGCGCGGATACCGCTGTCATCGACGGGACATCCCGGGCACACCCGACGTGGCGTGGGTCGGTCTCCGAGTCGCGGTATTCCTCGACTCGGGCTGGTTCCACGGACACCCGTCGCGCTGGGTCCCCGGTCGCCACCCCGCGCAGTGGGACGCGAAGATACGCCGCAATATCGAGCGCGATCGCCTCGTGCAGGCGACGCTGGCCGATGCCGGATGGACGGTGGTGCGGCTCTGGGACTTCGAGATGTCCGCGGACGCTGCGGCGTGTGTCGAGACCGTTCGCGTGGCTGTGAACGACAGACGGGCAGCGGCTGGGGTCGGGCGCCGCTACCAGGACGCCATGCCGGACGTGTGGGCCGCGAAGCCCGGACTGAGCGGCCCGACACGACGATCGGGATCGAACCGTCGGCCGCGGAGCGCGGCCTGCAGCTTGGACCTACCGACAGCCACCTATCCCGGACTCACCGCGGAGCCCCACGGGCGACCAGGAGGCAAGCCTGGCATGAACCTCGGAAGATGTAGGGGGACCGGCTAGCCCGAGGCCCTGTTGGTCCCCGGTGGCTTCACGCCTTGCCGACCCGAGGCCCTTCTTCGCGAAGGCTCGCGCCTTCTTCTCGACGTCGGCCCATCGGTCGGCGGCCAGCCACGCCCCGCCGAACTGGCGGAGAGGGACGTCCACCCAGAAGTCGAGATCCGGGTCGGTCAGGCGCAACGCCATGGTGCGGGCCTCAATCATCCGGTGCGACTCCTGAGTCGGTCGAGTCCGACATGCTCGCCACACGACTGGCCCTCTGGGCGCAGGCCGATGCCGCGCAGCAGTCGAGCGGCCGACCGGTCAGCCCGCTTCGCGTTCACGGTCACCCCAGTTGTCGTCGAACCAGACCCGCGGTATCCGAGCCCGCGCGGCGGCCGCGCCGAGCGTGTCTTGGACGTGCCAGAACTTCCGAGGCGAGTCGATGCCTGAAATCAGGAATACGCCAGGCTGCTCGCTAAGCTCCCGCATCCGCTTCATCACGATGCTGTCGATCGGGCAATACAGCCAGAACGCTATGCGCTCGACGTCGGCGTCGGGGAAGTAGCGGCTGTAGAGGACGAGGTCGCGCAGGTATAGGGCGAGGACCTTGCTTGCGTGCCCCCACTTGTAGCCCGGGTGGATGCCGGGGCGGACATCGGGCGGGTTGAGCCGCAGGATCGCCGCAGCGACGACATCGAGTTCGCGCTCGAACCACGCCCGGAACGCCATTTCACCACCGAGCGGCGGGAGCTCGTCGACCGGAATAGCCGCGAGCACCGGCAGCAGCGCCGCCTTGGTGCCCGTGGCGAAGACGCGCGTCACAGACGCCGGGATGCAGCTCCGCGCGGTGAAGTGCCGGGTCGCCGCGCGATGCGCCGCGGCGATGCGCCGGAACTCGTCATCGAGTGCGCTCACCGCCGGGTCACCAGCTCGCTGACCGCGGCGATCAGCCATCGCCTTGTCCACCGGTATCGGGCCCCGGCGTCATGAGCCGTGCGAGATAGGGGTGACAACGACGTCTATGGCACCGCCGCTGGCGTCCCATTCGATCCGCCGCTGCCCAAGTGCAGCTTCCAGTGAGCCGACGGCCGCCAGTCCGCGGCACCAAGCCAGAACTGTCGAACGAAGCGCGCGTATCGCATCGCCTTCATCGACTCCAACTTGCGCCACGCCAATATGTACGGCACGTGCAAGGACACCATCTCGCTGTGGTTCGCAGTTAGCCTCGATGTGGACGATCATCGGCGTCCCCCTTTCGTGTGCGCTAGCCCGAGAGTGCTGGACCGAGTCCGACGCTAGTGCACGTCGCGGCCGCTGGTCCAGTACCGTGGCCAACGTGATGGCGTGGGATATACCAGATTGGACGACGCCACGATTAAGATTGATACAGCCACTTGTGCATGGCGCCACGTGGATGTAGATTCAGGATCTGGCTTACTTGTAGGAGATCGAGACGATGGCTATGCATCCACCCGCCGACCGGCAGCGGCCCTACGCCGCCGCCGCCAATGTCATTGCCGTGCTCCGCAGGGTGCGCGCCAGGAACCTGCCGGACCGGATCGACAACGACTTCCTGCGCGTCGCCGGTGTGCCCGAGAACGTGTTCGGCCGCGTGACGAACGCACTGCGCTTCATCGGCCTCATCGAGGCCGATGACCGACCGACCGACCTGCTTCGGTCCATCAGCGCAGCTCCTGAACAGGAGTACCGCGACCTCCTATCCGGTGCGCTCCATGAGGCATACCGGGAGGACTTCGCGCGCATCAACCCAGCCGATGACACCCAGGCGCAGATCATCGACTCCTTCACGCCCTATCAGCCTCGCTCCCAGACGTCCCGGATGGTTATGTTGTTCTTGGGGCTCTGTCGTGAGGCAGGCATTCCCGTCAGCGAGGCGCCACGCGAGCGCGCTATGAGGAACGGCCCCGGCCGCTCCCGTGGGCGCACCACCGTGACCCGGATGGCTGCCGACTCCGTGCGTCCCCGCGATGGGGTTGCAGCCAGTCGCAACCCTGCGACCGCCCCGGGTGGGCTCGCAGGGCTCACCGAAGCCGACCTCGCGCGGCTGGATCAGGCCACGTTCACCGAACTCTGGCAGGCATTGGGCAAGGCCTTCTACCAGGCGCGGGTCGTCAACGTGCCTGCGGAAGCTGCGCCGGCTGAAGATGACAATGGGGATGATCGATAGCTCGGCAGGTTCTTCTGCAGCCGTCCTGTCCTGATTGTCGTCCTGATCGGCTGGCACGACCGGATGCATTGGGTCGCGTCCGACCGAATACCAGGCTCCATGGGCCTGTGCTGCCGCGAGTCGTTCGGCGCGACGCGCCCGTCGCACGACGTGGGGGATTGCGCGTCTGTCCCGCGCAGCTCATGCGGCCGTGACCTGGAGCCGACCGTCGAATGAGCCACCCCGACCCCTTGATCATGTCGGCGGATATCGCGCGCGTCGCATCTGAGCGCCCCGAGCTTGGTGAAGAGCTGTTACGTGCGCTCTACCAGCACCTCGTCCTGATCGGGGGTCGGCAGCCGGAGATCGACGAGTTGCGGGGCTACGTCGACCGCCTATCGAGCCTCGATGACCAGGCGCTGCGGCAGCGTCTCGGCCTTGGGCCCAAGG
>JBPCKH010000154.1:0-3006 GCA_051004475.1 Candidatus Limnocylindria bacterium
GCCGCCGACATTCCAGACAGTCCCTGGCAGGAACCCGTGGGAGGATCGGGGACAAAGGAGGTGCTCAGATGGACATGAAGATCGAGCTTGTCGCCATTCCCGTGACCGATGTCGACCGCGCCAAGGCGTTCTACGTCGACCAGGTCGGATTCAACGCCGATCACGACCAGCAGGTGAACCCGGAACTCCGGTTCGTGCAACTGACGCCGCTCGGATCGGCCTGCTCGATCTACATGGGCATCGGCCTGACCGAGATGGCGCCGGGGTCGCAGAAGGGGCTCCAGGTCGTGGTCGAGGACGTGGCTGCCGTGCGCGAGCAGCTCATGAGCCGCGGCGTCGAGACCGGCGAGGTCGACGTTCAGTCGTGGGGATCCTTCATCTACTTCAGCGACCCCGACGGCAACACGTGGTCCGTCCAGCAGCTCCCATCGCGGGAATGAGTGAGGGCTCGAGCCACGCGGTCTGATGCCGCTAACGGCACCGGTGGTGCCATCTGACAAACTCTGAATGGAACGCACACCGTTCGCATGGAGTCCACGAGGAGATGAGTTCGGAGGCCGATGTGCCCGCCGGCGTGCCGGCCGGCGTCAGCATCGGCGAGGGTGGCGTGGCGCGCTGCTGGTGGGGTGCCGGGGATGAGCTCTATCGGCACTACCACGACACCGAATGGGCGCGCCCGGTCGCCGACGACCGTCGGTTGTTCGAGAAGCTGTGCCTGGAGGGATTCCAGTCCGGGCTGAGTTGGCTGACCATCCTGCGCAAGCGCGAGAATTTTCGCCGCGCCTTCGCCGATTTCGACATCGATACCCTCAGCGCCTTCGGTCCGGCCGAACTCGAGCGCCTCATGGCCGACGCCGGCATCGTCCGCCACCGCGGGAAGATCCAGGCCACCATCAACAACGCGCGCCGTTGCGGCGAGCTGCAGGACGAACTTGGCAGCCTGTCCGCCTACGCATGGCGGTACGAGCCGAATCCGGCAACGCGCCCCGCCGTCCTTGACCATGCTGCATTGCTCGCCGCAACGACCAGCGCCGAATCGTTGGCGATGAGCAGGGACCTGCGCCGCCGTGGCTGGTCGTTCGTGGGGCCCACGACGGTGTACTCGTTCATGGAGGCGATGGGGCTGGTCAACGACCATCTCAGCGGCTGCCATCGGCGTGAACCGATCGAGGCTGAGCGTCTCGCCTTCGAGCGACCTTCCTGAGCGTCGGCAACCAATGAGATGAGATCGCCATCTTTGCGCGGAGCCGATCCGGGACTCCCGCTTCGCCTGGATGCGCGCGCGCTTGCGAAGGGCGATGCCTTCACGTTCACGACGGATCTCGGTCCGGTTGACATCCTCGCCACGCCTGCCGGCACGAACGGGTTCGACGACCTGGTGAGGACGGCCCGACCTTTCCAGCTGTTCGGGCGCCGGGTGCCGATTGCCTCCATCGACGACCTGATCCGCATGAAGCGGGCCGCCGGGCGCCCGAAGGATCTGCTCGCCATCGAGGAGCTGGGTGCCCTGCGAGACGTGCTCGACGAGCAGAGCTGACTGCCGCGGCGGGTGGAACCGCGTGTCGGGACATGCAACAGTCCGGGCAGATGACGCGTCTCCGCAGTCAAACCGCAGAGCCGCATCGATAGCATGCGCAACATCTTCACCAACCCGAGCTGAGGTGACCTGGCCATGTGGGATGATCCGGCGATCTACGGAGAGGCGTGTGAACGCTGCGGTGGCACGATCGAGCCCGGCGCCGCCTTCTGTTCGGAGTGCGGAGCAAGGGGCCGTTCGGCTCGCCTGAGTCTCCCGCCGCCATCGCACAAGCGTCGGCCGTGGGCTGTCTTCGGGATCATCGCGGCCGGTCTGACCGCCATCGTCGTTGGTGCCGTCATCGCGGTGGCCCTCACTGGGCCGGATGAGGTCGCCCTCGCTGGCGCCACTCCCAGCACGTCATCCAGCGCCAGTGCGAGCCTCGCGCCATCCTCCCAGGATCCGACGATCTCGGCGGCACCCAGCTTCGAGCCGTCAGCAACGCCGACCGCCGTGCCAACGCCTCCGCCCAACGCTGAGCTCCCGAATCGGTCGATCGCGGATGTCCAGGTCGATGAGCTCAATCTGCGGGCTGCCGGCAACGAGTCTGCCGAGATTCTCGGACAGTTGAGGGCCGGGGCGCGTGTCTTCACGATCGGCGCCCCTGAGACGACCGGAGGCACGTACTGGTACCGCGTCGCGGTTGCCGCGGGACCGTATTCTGGGGCACGGGAATGCGACGGATATCCGTACTGTGAGTCAGACATCGGTTGGGTCGCCAGCCCGATCACCGGCGACCAGTGGTTGGAGGCCGTCGATCTCGGATGCCCTTCATCGCCGATGACCGCCAAGGACCTGGCGCTGCTCACACCGCTGGAACGCCTGCATTGCTTCGGAAATCAGGAGATCACCGTCCGCGGCAGCATTGACCATCCATGCTGCGGCCACGTGGGTCCGTTCCGGTATGACCCGCCCTGGTTGGCACTGCCCTTCGGGCCGTACTTTCATGGCGAGTCGTCCCTCTTGTTCCGGATGGACCCGAGTGCGGGGCTGGAAGTGCCGGAGCGAGGAGCGGTCGTCGAGGCGACGGCCCATCTCGACGATCCCGCGTCGCCCTCCTGCCGCCAGTCTCTCGACCCGGAGATCGCAGACGATGTCGAGGTCGAGCTGTCCGCTCCCGCGTGGGTCGTCCTCAGTTGCAGCATGCAGCTGGTCATCACCGACTACGAGGTCATAGGCACTGAGGATCTCGGTCCCTGCTGCGGCTCGGAGCCGGAGCGGCGGATCATCGGCCGCGAGGACCCAGTTTCAGTGCATGCTTGACTGATGAAGCCGATCGACGACCAACTCCTCCAGCCGCTGGAGACCTGCGCCATCTGCGGCCGCGAGCTGTGGTCGGGTGGCCAGCCGCCCGCCCTGGACGGAGATGCATGGATCTGCGGCGATTGCGATGCCGCCCGCAACTTCACGGCGCTCGACCTCGACTGACC
>JBPCKH010000155.1:0-2603 GCA_051004475.1 Candidatus Limnocylindria bacterium
ACCTCGTCATCGTCGATTACCTCCAGCTGATGCAGGCATCGACCTCGAACAAGGATTCGAACCGCGTCCAGGAGGTGTCCGAGATCAGCCGCGGCCTGAAGCAGCTTGCGCGTGAGCTCAAGGTCCCGGTGGTTGCTCTCTCGCAGCTCTCGCGCGGCGTTGAGCAGCGTGGCACCGCCGAGCCCCGGTTGAGCGACCTTCGCGAGTCAGGCAGCATCGAGCAGGACAGTGATGTCGTGATTTTCCTTTACCGCGATGGCGAGCAGAACCCTGATGCCGAGGTTGAGCTGATCAAAGCGAAAGTCGCCAAGCATCGAAATGGGCCGATCGGTGAGGTTCCGCTCCAGTTCCGCAAGGCGAATACTCGTTTCTACACCGTCGCCGCTCGCGAGGAGATCGCCGCTTACTGATGTCCGTGCTCGTCGCCTATCGGCCCTTCGTCGCTCGCCGTGATACCGAGCAAGCGGTCGAGCGTCAAAAGGGCTTGTCGAGGCGTGTACACTCGGGCGCTAATAGCGACCGGTCCTCAACGTCTGACCCGAGTTCTCGATCCGCGCCCCTGGTTGTCACGCAGATCTCGGCCTCCCGCAGACCGCGACCGTCCAATTCGGACCGGGCGTGCGAGAGCAGGAGGCATCGGACAAGGGTGTACGCGGACAAGACCATTCCGTGTCGCGACTGCGGCATGGACTTCGTGTTCTCAGCAGGCGAGCAGGAGTTCTACGCCAGCAAGGGGCTGGTGAATGAACCACAGCGCTGCCAGAGCTGTCGAGCCATCGCAAAGCAGAACCGCGCCCTGGGCATCGGCGGCGGCGGGAATGGGAACGGAAACGGGGGAGAGCGAGAGATGCACGCGGCCGTGTGTGCCGAGTGCGGCGGACAGGCGCTCGTGCCGTTTCTTCCGCGCAACGATCGCCCGGTCTACTGCTCCAATTGCTTTGACAAGGTGCGCGCCCGAGCCTGATCGCGGCGCAACTTCGGCCCGCTGCCGGACCTGACCTGGCGGAGGGTTTCACCGATATTTCAGTGAACTGCTGGCCTGAGGACCGCCTCGGCGCAGGTGCCAGCACGACGGCGTGCGATATTTCTGTCGAAGCCGGCCCAGACCCATGGCCAGGCTGGGAATGGCTGAAATATCGCAGGCGATCACGCATGCAGGCTGCGCGGCAGGCGCCCACGTGCCAGCCATGCGCTGGAATATCGGCCTAAACCAGCGCGAGCCGCCAGTCGCGAAGCCGACCATTGCACCGCGTTCACATGCGGCACGCGGTAGGATGACCGCCTTCGCTGCATGCTGAGGTCCTCGTCGTCCCGCCATGTCCGTCATCGCCATCGTCGGCGCCCAATGGGGCGATGAGGGGAAGGGCAGGGTGGTCGACTACCTTGCCGATGGAGCGAATCTCGTCATTCGCTACGGCGGCGGCAACAATGCGGGCCACACGGTGGTCAACCCGCACGGACATTTCAAGCTCCACCTGATCCCCTCCGGCATCTTCTATTCGGGCACGAAGAACCTGCTCGGTAACGGAGTCGTCATCAACCCGCCGGCGCTCGTCGGCGAGCTCGACGGCCTCCAGCGAGCTGGATTCGACGGCGAGAACATGTTCATCAGCGACCGGGCCCACCTCGTGATGCCGTATCACATCCTGCTCGACCAGCTCGAGGAGCGGGAGCGCGGTGCCGCGAAGCTCGGAACGACGTCGCGCGGGATCGGTCCGGCCTACGTTGACAAGGTCGCACGTCGTGGCATTCGGATCATCGACCTGGTCGAGCCTGATGCCTTTCGCTCGAGGCTTGCCGCCACGCTGCCTCGCATTCGGCGCGTGGTGGCGGGCTACCCCGGTGCGGCGGACGAGATGGCCGACGAGATTGCCGAGGCCACCGACGAGGAGCGAATCGCTGAGGCGTACCTTGCTGCAGGAGCGCGGCTCGCGCATCACGTCGTGGATGGACAGGCGCTCGTGGATGAAGCGCTGGAGCGAGGGGATCGGATCCTGCTCGAGGGCCAGCTGGGCACGATGCGCGACCTGGATTGGGGCATCTACCCGTACGTCACGAGCTCATCGCCGATCCCGGGTGGCGCCAGCCTGGGCGCCGGGCTGCCGGCGGTGGCAATTGACCAGGTCCTCGGCGTGGCCAAGGCCTACACGACCGCCGTCGGTGCAGGCCCGCTGCCAACCGAGCTCACCGATGCCGACGGCGAGCGACTGCGTGATCGCGGTATGGAATATGGGACCTCGACCGGCCGCGCTCGCAGGTGCGGCTGGTACGATGCCGTCGCCGTGCGTTTTAGCGTTCGGCTGGCGGGCTACTCGAGCATCGCCCTGACGAAGCTCGACGTCCTCGATGGCTTCGATCAAATTCTGGTTGCTCGCGCCTACCGAGATCCGGTCGACGGTCGGGAATGGAGGACCGTGCCGGCGTCGACATCGGTTTATGAGCGGCTTGAACCTGTCTACGAGGAGCTGCCGGGATGGCAGGCCGAAACCACCGCGTGCCGCTCCTGGCTCAACCTGCCGACCGAGGCGCGTGCCTACGTCGAACGGCTCGAGGCGCTGGCGACTGTACCGATCAGCCACGTCAGCGTTGGCCCGGAACGTGCC
>JBPCKH010000156.1:0-2502 GCA_051004475.1 Candidatus Limnocylindria bacterium
GTGTCCGCCACGCATAGGCTTCGCCGATGCGATCGGCCCAGGCCGCTTCAACCAGGTCCCGATCGGCGGCCGCATGAATCGGCTGAATGCTGGCCACGACCCCGCCGGGCGCGAATCGCTCCGCGTCCGCGCGGCGGACCAACTGCGCGTGCTCGATTCGGTCGCGAGGGACGCCGTCCCGGCGGGGTGGAGCCCGCTCCACTGCATCGAGGACCGCCGCGACGGCCCGGTCGCCGATGGCGTGGAGTGCGATTCCGATTCCGGCGTGCCGCGCGACCGCGAGATCAGCATCGAGCCGCTCCGGCGTGACGCGCATAATCCCGAGATCGCCGTGCGGCGAGAAGAGGGCCGCGGTGCCGGAGCCGAGCGTGCCGTCGGTGTAGTGCTTCGCCCAGCCGAAGCGGATCGTTCGCCGGTCGCGAAGCGCAGCACCCGTCCGGAGATCGAGCGCCGCCGCCACAGGGATCGCGTCTGCCGGGATACCGAGTGTCAGGCGCAATCGACCGTCGACCATGTCATGCAGCTCGGACAGCGATGAGTAGGAGTCGCCGAAGGCCGCGGCATCTCCGATGCCATTCTGGTCTGTGTAGTCGCCCGCCTCGGTTGCGCCGGTGATCCCCAGCTCGGCCAGCTCGCGCAGCGTCTCGGCGAGGGGTGCGCGCAATTGGTCGCCCTGGAGGCGTTCGACAAGCGGGGCCACCAGGTCAATCGCCCGCTCGCGCAGGATCCCGATGGGCTCGCCGTGCTCATCGCGCTCGATGCGACCGCCGGCAGGATCTATCGACCGAGCGTCCAGGCCGGCCTGCCGCAGCGCGGCGGCGGACGCCCAGGCGGAGTGGCCGTCATGGCTCGTCAGGAAGGCCCGCTGTTGCTTGATGACGGCTCGCAGCGGCGCAACGCCACCGGCCAGCTGCGACTCATTCCAGCCACGTCCGATGATCCATGCTTCAGGTGCCAGGGCTGCTGCCGCGACCTCGAGCCGTGACGCGATCTCGTGAACGCCGACCGCGTCGTCAAGCATGACGGACCGGCGCGCTCGGGCAAGGCCAACAAGATGGAGATGGAAATCGTGCAGGCCCGGAATGACGGCGGCATCCCCCATCTCGACCAATCGCGTGCCACGCACGACCGGAACCTCGTCGCGTCGACCGACAGCCACGACCCGGCCATCCGCGATTCCGACCGCTTCGGCCAGCTCCAGGCCGTCCGGCGTCGCGGCGATCACGACCGAACCGCGGACGACGAGCTCAGGGCGAGGGGGAGTCACGGATCAGACCGACGTGCCGAGCGCGGCGTCTGGACGAACTGGCCAACCTCGGGGCCGAAGGCGATGCGCCCGAGCGCAACCGGCACGACGACGAGCCAGTGCGAGAGGAACAGGGCACCACGCGCAGCTCGGCCGAGCAGCGGCAGGCCGCGCTCCCCAACGGCCGAAAGGCCACCGATGGCCAGGAGGAAGACACCCAGCCCGTATCCCAGGAAGAGCGATGCGGGCACGGTCCAATCCACCGGCCTCGGAAGCGGGATGGTGACGAGTGACGCAACGATGGCCGCGACGAATAGCGGCGGAATCAGGAATTCGCCGGCGAACGCAAGGAAGTCAGCCTTGCGCGTCATGGGCTGCGACCCGGCCATGAGCCCGGGACCATGCTCGAACAGTCGACGCAGGCTGCCTTCTGCCCAGCGCAGACGCTGGAGCCACAACGCCTCGAGCGTCTCGACGGCCTCCTCGCGGACCTGCGCTTCCGGCGCGAGCGTTACGTGCCGGCCGTACGCCGAGAGTCGCGTCGATAGCTCAAGATCCTCGGTCAGCGCACGCGCACTCCAGCCGCCGGACGCCTCGAGCGCCTCGCGTCGCACGAACATGCCATTCCCGCGCAGCTCAGCTGTTCCGTCTGTGACCCATCGACCGCACTGGCTGGCCATGTCCATCAGCTGCTCCTCGGCCTGCGCGCGCGTGAGCCATGACTCGGCGCCATTACGAGGCAACCGCGCCACCTGGAGCGCATCGGCCTGCGGATCGCGCCGCCAGGCCTGCATCGCGCGCTCGAGGAAGGCGGGGTCCATTCGCGTGTCGGCGTCGATGACGCCGACCACATCGCCTGGGGTGAACGGCATCGCGGACGCCAGCACTGCTCCCTTGGTGCTCGGACCTGCGTCACGCTCGCGGCGATGAACCTGGATCGGCGCACCATCGGCCGCTGCTTCTCGCGCGGCTGCTCCGGTTCCGTCGCTCGAACCATCGTCAACCACGACCACGTCGTACGCGGGGACTGGGCCGCGGTGATAGCGAAGCGCCGCCAGCGAGCGCACCGTGTCCGTGATGACCGCGGCCTCGTTGCGAGCTGGGACGATGAGCGAGACGAAGGGAAGACCCTCCGCACGACCGGTCGGCTCTCCCGCACTCGTGCGTGCGTCGACCAGCGCCCAACGCATGACGCGGCTGCCACGCCATGCCAACCAGGCGACATACGCCATCGACAGCGCGATCCCGAGCTGGAG
>JBPCKH010000157.1:0-5472 GCA_051004475.1 Candidatus Limnocylindria bacterium
GGTGCAGTACACCTCGATCATCGAGGAACATCGGACCGTCCGTTCCGCGGTCGGCCTCTTCGACCTGTCGCACATGGACGAGCTCGAGGTCAGCGGCGAGGAGGCGGTCGCCTTCCTGCGCCATGCCCTGGTCAGCGACGCGGGTACGCTCAAGATCAACCAGGCGCAGTACTCGATGGCCTGCGATGTCGACGGCGGCATCATCGATGACCTCATCGTCTATCGGCGTGACGATCATCGGTTCCTCGTCGTGTGCAATGCCTCGAACCGAGCCGTCGTGGCGGATCAGCTCACGAAGTTGCTCATGAAAGGCGACTTCGGGGCCTCGCTCGACGACCGCAGCGACCGGACGGCCCTGCTTGCGCCGCAGGGTCCGAGTGCTGCAAGCCTGCTCGGTGAGCTGACCGACATCGACCTTGACGCCATCGGCAACTACCGCTCCGCGCCCGGCGTCGTGGCCGGCGTCGAGTGCATGGTGGCACGCACCGGCTACACCGGCGAGGATGGCTTCGAACTCTTCTGTGACGCGCGGCGCGCCCGTGAGCTGTGGGTGGCGCTGGCCGCCGCAGGCCATCGACATGGCGCGAAGCCGTGCGGCCTCGGCGCGCGCGACACGCTCCGTCTCGAAGCCGGTATGCCGCTCTACGGGAACGAGCTCGGACGTGACACCAATCCGTTCGAAGTCAACCTTGGCAGGGTCGTGAAGCTCGACAAGGGGGACTTCGTTGGGCGCGCCGCGCTCCAGGCCGTCCAGCAGGCGGGGCCGTCGCGCAAGCTCATCGGCCTCCAGATGGTCGACAACGCGATTCCGCGGGCCGGGTACGAGGTGCGCGCCGAAGGCGCCCCGGTCGGCCACGTCACGAGCGGCACCCTGTCGCCGACGCTCGGCACCAAGATCGCCATGGCCCTGGTGTCGCCGGGGGTCGCGGGCATCGGCAATTCCTTCGAGGTCGTGGTCCGCGAGCGCCCGTATCGGGCCGAGCAGGTAAAGTTGCCGTTCTACAAGCGCCCCCGCAACTGAGCGTGGCGCGGCCCGACCGCCCAGGAGGATCGATCCGCCGATGTCCCACCCCGACGATCTCCGCTACTCGAAGGAGCACGAGTGGGTTCGCGTTGACGGCTCGCGCGCAACGATCGGGATCACCAGCTTCGCCGCCGATGAGCTGGGCGATGTCGTCTTCGTCGAGCTTCCCGAGGTCGGCGCCAAACTGAGCCAGTTCGGCACCTTCGGCGTGGTCGAGAGCGTCAAGGCTGTCAGCGACCTGTTCGCGCCGATCTCCGGTGAGGTCATCGAGGTCAACGAGGCGTTGCGCGATGCGCCGGAGCTGCTCAACTCCGATGCGTTTGGCGAGGGCTGGATCGCAAGGGTGGAGCTGTCCGACGCGGCCGAGCTGGACGAGCTCATGGATGCGGCGGCCTACACGGACGCGATCGCCTGAGGGCGGAGGCTCGCATGACCTATTCCCCGCACACGAGGGCCGATCGCGCCCACATGCTCGACGCCGTCGGTGTCGCATCGGTCGACGACCTGTTCGCGGATATTCCGCAGGCGGTCCAAGCGGGTGCCTGGGAGGTGCCGCCGTCGCTTTCCGAGCAGGAGGTCCGCGCCGAGCTCGCCCGACTGGCCGGACGAAATCGAATCCCGGAGATCAGCTTCCTCGGCGCCGGCGTGTATCGACATCTGATCCCAGCGGTGGTCGGGGAGGTGATCGGCCGCTCGGAGTTCGCGACCTCGTACACGCCGTACCAGCCGGAGGTCTCGCAGGGGACCCTCCAGAGCATCTACGAATTCCAGTCGCTCATCTGCGAGCTGACAGAGATGGAGGTCGCCACCGCCAGCCACTACGAAGGCGCCACGGCGACCGCTGAGGCGGCATTGATGGCCTGCCGGCTCACGCGCCGGAATCGTGTCGCTGTCTCGGCCGGCGTCAACCCCGACTCCCGCCGCGTGCTCGAGACGTATTGCTCCGGCCCCGGCATCGAGGTCGTCACCCTCCCCGTCGACCTGGCCGACGGCGGCGATGGCACGACCGATCCACGTGGGGTAGAGGCACTCGACGAGGTCGCCTGTCTGGTCGCTGCCCAGCCGAACTTCTATGGCCAACTTGAGCCGATGCGCGAGCTGGCTGACGCAGCCCATGCCGTCGGCGCGCAGTTCGTGGCCGTGGTCGAGCCGACCTCGCTCGCGATCCTCGAGGCGCCTGGCGTGTACGGCGCCGACATCGTCGCTGCCGAGGGCCAGCCGCTCGGGATCCCGGTCAATTTCGGCGGCCCGTACGTCGGGCTCACGGCGGCCCGAATGGCCTCGGTACGCCAGATGCCGGGCCGCCTTGTGGGAGCCACGCGGGACGTGCACGGTCGCAAGGGCTACGTCCTTACGCTCCAGGCTCGCGAGCAGCACATTCGCCGCGAGAAGGCGGCAAGCAACATCTGCACCAATCAGGCGCTCATGGCGCTGGCGGCCACGGCATATCTCACCGCCGTCGGACCGAACGGGCTGCGCGAGGTGGCAGAGCTGGCGATGATCCAGGCGCGTCACCTTGCCGGCGCGCTCGAGTCGGCCGGTCTCGCCGAGCGGCGCTTTGGCGGCACCTACCTGAACGAGGTGGCGCTGCGCGTGCCCGATGCGGCGCGGCGACACGCTTCTCTGGTCGACCGAGGCATCGTGGCCGGGCACGTGCTCGAGGCGAGCGAGCCGAAGCTGCATGACACGCTGCTGCTCGCGGCCACCGAGCTGACGACCGATGACGACATCGCGCGCCTGGTCCATGCCCTGCAGGAGACACGATGAGCGTGTCCGAGGCTCCTCCTTCGGGCGCATCGGGGCGGGGGGCTGCCTTCTCCGGGGCAACGAGTGGTGACGAATTGATCGTGGTCGAGCCGCTCATCTTCGAGCGGTCGCGTGCCGACCGACGGGCAGTTCGCTTCCCGAACGCCTCGCAGGTCGCCATCGGCGCGGGCGCCGGGCAGCCCGAGCTGCCCGCATCGGTCCTGCGTTCCCGTGCGCCGCGTCTGCCGGAGGTGAGCGAGCTCGACCTGCTGCGTCACTTCAACCGCCTTGCACATCTGAACATGGCGATCGACCTGAACTTCTATCCGCTCGGGTCGTGCACCATGAAGTACAACCCCAAGGTCAACGAGTGGGCCGCACGACTGCCGGGTTTGGCCGAATCGCACCCGCTCGATCCGGAGGCGCTCAGCCAGGGCAGCCTCGAGCTGATGTGGCTGCTTGCCGAGCTGCTCAAGGAGATCAGTGGATTCGGGGCGATCAGCCTTCAGCCGGCAGCCGGTGCCCACGGCGAGCTGACCGGAATGCTCATGGCCCGGGCGTACCACCGTGCCAACGGCGAGGGGGATCAGCGCACGAAGGTGCTTGTGCCGGATTCGGCTCATGGCACCAACCCGGCGACCGCCACGATGGTCGGGTATCAAACGGTCACCATCCCTTCGAACGACCGGGGCGGGATCGATCTCGAGGCGCTGCGTGCGGCGCTCGGACCAGATGTCGCGGCGCTCATGATCACCAATCCCTCGACGCTCGGGATCTTCGAGGACCAGATCGACCAGGTGGTCGCGGCCGTCAAGGACGCTGGAGCCATCGCCTACATGGACGGCGCCAACCTGAACGCCATCCTCGGCCGCTTCCGACCCGGCGAGGCAGGGTTCGACATCATGCATTTCAACCTGCACAAAACGTTTTCGACCCCGCACGGCGGCGGAGGTCCTGGTGCCGGACCGGTGGGCGTCAGTGCGCGCCTCGAGCCCTTCCTGCCTGCGCCGATGCCCGTGCTGGTCTCCGGCGCCGCCGCGCTGGTGCGCGCCAACGCCTGGGCCGGGCGCTCAACGCCAGGTGCTCGCTTCGCGCTCGACGATCACCGTCCGCAGAGCATCGGCAAGGTGCGCTCGCTGTACGGCAATTTCGGGATGTTCGTGCGGGCCTATACCTACATCCGGTCGAACGGGGACGCCGGGCTGCGTGGCATCAGCGAGGACGCGGTTCTCGCCGCGAACTACCTGCGGGTGAAGCTGCACAACGTATATGACCTGCCCTACGATCGGCTGAGCAAGCACGAGGTCGTGTTCAGCGGACGTCGGCAGAAGCGTCAGCACGGCGTGACCACGCTCGATATCGCTAAGGCGATCCTCGATCACGGCATCCACCCGCCCACGATCTACTTCCCGCTCATCGTGGAGGAGGCGCTCATGGTCGAGCCGACCGAGACCGAGAGCCTCGAGACCCTCGATCACTTCGTTGGCGTGATGCGCGAGATCGCCGAGCTGGCCGCCTCCGATCCTGCGGCCGTGCAGCGCGCGCCGGCCACGACGCCGGTCGGCCGGCTCGATGAGGCCGCCGCCGCCCGACGGCCGGACCTCCGACACGTTTTTCCCGATGAGGCCGACCCTCCCGCTGCGCCTTCGATGAAGGCACCACCCCGCAACACGCCGACTGCCTGACCCGCCCCACGGCGTGATTCGCTGCTTCGCGAGGGACGGGCTTTTCGTGTCCGATTTCTTGATCTGAACGTATCTGGACCCTGCGACGTACTATGACAAACCGATACGGCCATCGAGCGGCATAGGTGTCAGTGCAAGCGAATCAGCCGGAAAACCTCGTCGAGCGCATGCAGAGCGGAGACCTCGACGCGTTCGAGGAGTTTTTCACTACCTTCAAGCGCCCGGTCTACGCGACCGCGCTCGCCATCACGCGGGACCCTTTCCTGGCGGAGGAGGTCCTGCAGGACTGCTTCGTCAAGGCATACCGGGTGCGCGAGCGGCTCGATCCGGCGCGTTCGCCGCTGCCCTGGCTGCAGCGCGTCACGATCAACCTGTGCTACAGCCGCGTCAGTCGCCGCAGGACGCTTGCGGAGCCGATCACCAGCTTGATCACCAACCTCGTCGTCGACCTGGCCGCACGTCCCGACCAGGTCGTCGAGTCGCGAGAGGTGCTCGAAGTGCTGCAACGCGGGATCGACGCGCTGCCGCCGAAGCAGCAGACGGCAGTCATCCTCTACTACCTTCACGGCTATTCGCTGGCTGAAGCGTCCGAGATCGCGGACTGCAATGTCGGAACGATGAAGTCGCGGCTGCACTACGCCCTCAAGGCACTTCGCGTGCGGCTGCCGGTCGAGCGCCGGGTGCCGGTCGGGACTCCGGCCACGGTGCGGGTGACGACGCGATGAGGTGCAGGCGCATCTGCCGAGAGCTCCTCTGGCTGGCCCGCTTCGGCGAATTCGGCCCGAGTTCGGCGCCGCATCTCGACCACCTGGCTCATTGCGGTGGTTGCCGGGACGAAGTTGGCTTCGACCGTGCGCTCGTGCAACATCTGCGGGTCGCGCTTGCGGAGCGAATCGAGGATGCTGCCCCATCGCCGAACGCATGGAGCGTCATCCTCGAGCGAGCCCAGGCGCCCGAACGTGGAATCGGCGCCTTCCTGCACAGCCGAGCCGAGGCGTTTGCTGCTCGGCTCCGGAC
>JBPCKH010000158.1:0-4192 GCA_051004475.1 Candidatus Limnocylindria bacterium
GTAGTTGGCGCGTGCTTCGGCTCCGGCATCGGTCATGCCGCCGTAGGACTCAACTGCCCGATCGCCGCAGGTGAAGTGATAGAGCACGGCGACACGCTCGCAGTCCTTCACGGCGAAGCTCAAGCGCACGCGCCCGGTGGGGGCGAACAGCGACCAGACGCGCTCGTAATAGAACGCCTGACGCGCGACGAAACCGGCACGCCCGGCGGTGAATTGATGGATCCGGTTAAAGTCCGCCAGCGCAGGACCGATGACATCCGACGGTGTTGAGCCGTCAAAGCGCTCGATGGTCACCCCCGAGCGCTCGGCCTTGTTGACGTACTGGCGATGCTTGCGCTTCAGCGCCGCCTTGAGCGCCTCCTCGCCCGGTCCCAGGTCGATGACCCGGGTCGTGGGCGGCTGGATCTTCGGCGCATCGCGCCACGGCGCGGCAAACAGCGCCCGACCGTAGGGCGTGTCGACCCGCGCCTCCGGGTCGGCGCGGACGGTGGCGATCTTCTCGACCCCGCCCACGGTGCGAAGCGCAGCAAGCAACGCGTCACGGACGCCGGGAACATCCAGGTCACCGATCGGTCCGCGTGGCACGTAGGCCAGGTGCCAGCCCACGACTGGCATCCGACGCAGCAGGAGCTGGGCACCCGCAACCGGTTGCTCCCTCGAGGGACCGATGGCCAGGCGAATCGGCCGCCAGCCACCCATGGCGCGCACCTCGCCCCACTCCCACAGCTGCGGGAAGGCGTGATACGGGGCCGATTCGACGAATGCGTTCCAGGCCGCCGCGTCGGTCACGCGCCAGGCACGCAGCTCGGTGGTGCTCATGAGTCGATCCATCCTGAGGCGGCCAGCGCCTCGCGCGCGAACTGCACGTCATCCCACGGCCGATTCTCCGTGCCGTAGGTGATGCTCTGCTCGTGTCCCTTGCCGGCCAGGAGAACGACATCGCCCTCGTGCGCCATGCCGATGGCGTGCGCGATCGCCTCGCGCCGGTCGTCGACCACCCACAGGGTCTCGCCATCGCCACCGCCAGCGGACCGTGCTCCATCGGCGATCTGCTCGTGGATGAGGCGCGGGTCTGCCAGCCGCGGGTCTTCATCGGTGACGATCAAGATGGCGGCGAGTTCGGAGGCGACCCGTCCCATCGGTGCGCGCTTGGAGGGATCACGCTCCCCTGCCGAGCCGAACGCGACGATGAGGCGGCCCTCGGCATGCGGACGCAGCATCTCGAGCACCTTGCGCAAAGCGTCCTCGGTGTGGGCGTAGTCGACGATGACGGTGAAAGGCTGGCCGGCATCCACGCGCTCCATGCGTCCGGGCACGCCCGCCACGCCCGCGAGCGACTCGGCGGCCCCGCCAGGGTCGAGGTCCATCGCTTCCGCAACGGCGAGCACGGCCAGTGCATTCGAGACGTTGAATCGGCCCGGCAGGTTGATCCGCACCGGCCCGGTCCAGCGTGGCGAATCGAGGTGGAAGGTCGTGCCGAACGCATCGGCCTCCAGGCCGCCGGCGCGCAGATCGCCCTCTGTGTCGATGCCATAGGTGATGACCCGGTCACGGGCACGTTCGCGGAAGTACGCGAAGCTGGCGTCATCCGCGTTGAGGATCGCCGTCGGTGCCTCCTCGATCAGGCGCGCCTTGGCTGCTCGATATGCCTCGACGGTGCCGTGGAACTCGAGATGCTCGCTCGTCACGCTGGTGACGACGCCGATGTCGAAATTGCAGTTTCGCGTCCGATCGAGGGCCAGGCCGTGCGACGTCGCTTCCATGACCACGGAGTCGTTGCCCCCGGCGACCATGCGTGCCAGCAGCTCCTGGAGCTCGAGGGCTTCGGGCGTCGTGCTACGCTCGAGATTCGGCAGGAGCTCAAAGCCGAGGCCAGTGAAGACGGTCCCGATCTGGCCGGGATGCCATCCGCACTCCCACAGCATCGCGGCGGTGAGCGCGGTGACCGTGGACTTCCCGTCGGTTCCGGTCACGCCGATGACCTTGAGCAGGTGGTCCGATGGCCGCCCGAACCAGGCATGCGCGGCATCGGCCAGCGCGCGGCGGCTTCGGTCGACCACCAGCTGCGGGATCGGGACGTCGGCGACCTCGTGATCGACCACGACGCCGATCGCACCCGCATCGGCGGCCGCAGCCACGTAGTCGTGGCCGTCGACATGGACCCCCGGAACGGCGAAGAAGAGCGTGCCGGGCACGATACGGCGCGAATCGTAGGCGAGGCCACGAACCTCCCCGACCGGCACGCCCACCACGCGCTCCGGCGAGATGATGTCGGTCAGGGCGCCAAGGCCCATCTGTCGCGCGTCGCCCGTCGGCGCAGGCGGCCGGGCCAGCCGCGCATGATGCCGGTTGCTGCGCGCAGCCGGTACAGGCCCGGGTTGACGATGAGATCCCAACTGCCGGCCCACACCACCTCGACGCCGCCGAACCCCTTCTTGAACAGGCCGACTCCATGCCACGCGTGGTCCGGGCCTGCCCCGGGCGGCGCGATGCCCCACAGGTCGTGCTGGGTCACGCCGCGATCTCTCGCCAGCCGCATCATCGCCCATTGGAGCGCGTAGCTTGCGTAGTGCGTCGGCTCGCCACGCTGCTCGCGTCGCGAGCCGCTGAACAGGTAGAACGACCGAGATCCCTCGATGACCACCATGCCGGCTGCCAGCACCGCGCCGTCGCACCGCGCCTCCAGGATGGCCGCTCGACCCGCCCCGGCCAGCGCCTTCCACGCCACGCGGTAACGCTCAAGCGGCGGCATCGGGAACCCGGCACGCAGCTGCGTCTCGCGCACCAGGCCGTGGAGGTCGCCGATGGCGCGAGTGTCGGCAGCGTCCTCCACGACCGAAACGCTCACGCCCTCCCGTTCGGCACGCCGCACACCGTAGCGCGTGTCCTTGTCAAAGTCCGCCAGCAGGGCATCGTCGTCCGCCAGCGGAACGATGCGGGTCTGACCGACCTGGAGCATCTCGGGGACGTGTCGCAGGCGACTGCCTCGAATGGCACCTTCCTCCAACGCTCCCATTGCAAGCCGCGGTTCGAGCTTGACCGCGATCGCGCGATGCTGCTTCGCCGCGATCCGGAGGCCGAGCAAGAGCGCGCGCAGTCGCTCCCCAGCGAGCGGCGCACTCCAATCAAGCACGGGGCCGTGCGGCACATACCAGAACGTCCGCCCGGCGACGAGGGATCGCTCCAGCGCGGCGACGATCGCCACGATCGCCCCATCCTGCTCAAGGACGTATCTGTGCTGGAGTTGCCCGTCGAACGCGGCGACATCGGCCCATGCCCAGTCGTGGAGGAAGTCACCGGACGCTGTTGCCGCGAGGAACGCCTGCCAGGTGGCTGCATCGGCATCCGTGGCTGGTCTGAAGTGCATCATGCCTTTCGTTGCCGGCGGCGCTGAAGGATGCCGCGCAGTTGCTCGAGCTCCGGCGAGCGAAGCGCAGACGCCACGAGCAGGAAGATCGCTCCGCCCGCGGCGGAGAGGAGGAGCAGCGCGATCAGTCGTCCCACGGCGTTGTCGAGGATGCCACCCATCGAACCCTCGAGGAGCGTCAAACCGCCCAACATGAGCAGCGCGGCCGCCAGGCCCGCCACGCCGGAACGCATGACGGTTCGAACGATCGCCGACCCATCGACCGACTCGATTCGGCGGCGCAGGAACCAGAGCAGCCCGATGACCTCGATCACCGACGCGATCGAGAGGGCAAGCGCCAGGCCCTCGACCCCCATCGGCCCTACCAGCATGGCCATGAGCGGCACGTTGATGGCCACCGCCACGACCGCCCAGGCCACCGGTGTCCTGGTGTCCTGCATCGCGTAAAAGGCACGCGTCAGGACGTGGACCACGATGTGCCCGCCCAGGCCGAGCGCGAAGAAGAGCAGCGTGCTGGCCGTTCGATCACTGGCCGACTGGCTGAACATGCCGTACTGGTAGAAGACCGCGGTCAGCGGCTCACGCAGCACGACCATTATTGCCGTCAGCGGCGCCGCGACGAAGACGAGCACGCGAACGGCGTTGGCGACCTGCCGCCTGATCTCGCCGATGCGCCCCAGGGCGGCATCCTGGCTCAGCGTCGGAAAGAGCGCCACGGCGATGCTGACCCCGATGACCCCGACCGGGATCTGGCTGAGCTGGAAGGCATAGTTGTACGCGGTCAGGCTGCCCTCCGGCAGGCCCGAGGCAAGGACGGTGCTGACC
>JBPCKH010000159.1:0-4911 GCA_051004475.1 Candidatus Limnocylindria bacterium
ATCCGCTCCGGGGTCGGTGCGGTCTGGCCATTGTGGTACCCGGTGATCGCAGGAATCCCGTCTCGGGCGTAGGAGGTCGGATAGCCGTCGACGGGATCGTCGTACAGGACGCATAGGACCTTTGCCACCTGTCACCTTCCTCGCCTGTCTGCGGAGTGGGCCGCGGATTCTACAGCGATGGGCCGGCCGGCGCTAGAAGGGCGGGGCCGGCAAGTGTCGCACGCGCAGCAGGCCGTCGGCTACTTCGCGTGACGTCGTCTGTATTCCGGGCGTCGCGACGGAGCCACTGGTCATCGTCAGTGTGGGTGAACCTCCTTCCGCGGCCGCGCTTGGACCTTCGAGATGGTGCGCCGTCGCGTCATGATGGCCCGCGCCACGGTGATCGCAGGGATCGACATGGACCAGCGCATGGTCGAGGCCTTTGATGTCGTGCAACAGCGCGTGGCGAACTTCTTCGGCGACGCGATGGCCGCTCGCCACGGTCAGATCGCAATCGACGGTGACGTGGAGTGCGGCGTCCAGGCGATGGCCAATCCAGCGCACGCGAATGCCACTCACCGCCTCGACCTGGGGAACGTGCCCGGCGGTGCGCTCGACCAACCCCACAAGGGCAGGATCGACCGCGTCCATCAGCCGTCCGAAGACCTGGCGGATTGCGTCCTTGAGCACGAACAGGATCGCCACGGTGATAAGCAGCCCAACGATCGGGTCTGCCTGCGGGAACCCGAGCAGGACACCGATGGCACCCGCCACGACGGCCAACGAGGTGAAGCCGTCGGTTCGAGCGTGATAGCCATCCGCAATCAAGGCTGCCGAGCCGATACGCCTGCCGACACGGATGCGGTAGCTGGCGACAAGTTCGTTGCCCGCGAACCCGATGACGCCCGCCACCATCACCAGGCCCACGTTGCTGATCGGGTGAGGGTTCATCAGACGGTTGATGGACTCCCATCCGGCCAGGAGCGCGGAGAAGGCGATCATCGCCACGATGAACAGTCCTGCCAGGTCCTCTGCCCGGCGATATCCAAAGGTATGGCTGCGGGAGGCTGCTCGCCGGCCCAGCACAAATGCGATCCAGAGCGGAACCGACGTCAGGGCATCACTGAAGTTGTGGATGGTGTCGGCCAGCAGCGCTACGGACCCGGTGATGATGACCACCATCACCTGCAGGCAGGCCGTGACCATCAGCGCAGCCAGCGAGATCTTCACCGCACGGATACCCATCCCACTCGCCTCGAGAGCGGAGTCGATGGAGTCGGCGCTGTCGTGGCTGTGGGGACGGATCAGGTTGAGCAGCCAGCCCTTGATGCCGGACGGATGATCGTGGTCCACATGCTCATCTGCGTGATCGGCATGCTCGTGCAGATCACCGTCGTGCTCGGCTTGGTCGTGGACATGACCATCGGAACTCTCATCCTGGTCATGACCATGATCAGAAGGCGGGTGGGAGGTCTCAGACCGGGGTTCGGTCATTCCGTCCTCTTGCTATCTTGATCGCGGCACTGCCCAAACTGTAATGGATACTCGATGATGGGCACTTCGGCGCGCCCCCGCATCGGTTTGCCCGTCGCGGAACGCAGCCCGGGGTTTCCAACGCGGGTGGATTCGGTCCGGCCTGCACGACAGTCAATGAGTAGCGGATTTGACCTCTTGCCGGTCACTCGCTCCATAGCATCCGCCAAATGTCCGGAGGCATCATGCGCAGAGTCGAGACGCGATGACCGCACCCGGTACGGCGGACGACATGAACACCTACGCCATCCATGAACTGGCCACGATCCACCAGCGCGAACTCATCGGCGAGGCTGACCACGCCCGCTTGGTGAAGGAAACGCGCCTCGCTTCTCGCGCCAATCGCGTCCCGGCTCGGTCGCCCCTCATCTGGCTACGCGACACTGCCAACAACTTTGCCGCTCGGATCCAGACGCTCCCGGGCGCGCTGGCCGACAGCCACTGACATCTGTGCGCATTCCCACAATCAGCTCCGCGTCGGGTCGATGTGCATTCCCACGTGAACGGTCACCATCCCGAAGGACAGGCCGAACCAGCGCACCTGTGACAACCCGGCTTCCGTCATGATCTCCGCAATGCGCTCCGGACCGGGATACGCCCGCACGCTGCGCACGAGGTAGGCGTACGCATCTCCTTGGCCCATGATCCGGCCGAGGAACGGAACGGCATGGTCGAACCAGCTCCTGATGAACCGACCGACCCGACTCCGCGGGCGGGCGATCTCGAGGCAGACCACCCGCCCACCGGGTCGCACCGCCCGCATCATCTCGGCAAAACCACGCCGATAGTCAGCAAGGTTGCGCATGCCGAAGGCGATCGTGGCGGCGTCGAATGTCCCGTCCTCGACGGGCAGGTTCAGGGCGTCGCCGACCACGAAGGTCAGCCCGGGGCGAGCCATCCTTGCGCTGGCGAGCTCGATCATGCGGGTCGAGACGTCCACCCCGACCACCGCTCCGCCGGGCGACACCGCCCGGTGCAGCCCGGCCGCCACCTTGCCCGTCCCGCAGGCGACATCGAGCGCTCGCATCCCGGGCTCGAGCGCCGCCACGCGGATCGCGCGACGCCGCCAGCGCGGCTCCTGCAGGGCAGAGATCAAGGCGTTCATGCCGTCATAGACCGCGGCGATCCGGTCGAACATGTCCCGGATGCGTTCGGGCGGCGCCGTATTGCCCTCAGTCATGTGCGGGGACTCGTCGGCGGTGCGGCTCGTCGGTGCTACGCGGCGCTCATGCGCGGTGCAGACAGACCGGAACGCTCGACGATGAGGTCAACCAAATTGAGGTAGGGATTGAAGCCGATCACGGTGGGAGCATCGGCCACAAAGTTCGACAGGGCATTGAGATCGTAGAAGTAAGGCTGGCCATCTCGGGCGTTGACCAGGTACTCGACACCACCGACGTCCATGCCGGCGGCCGCGACGAGCCGCCGGGCGTCGTCGATGATTTCCGGCGACGGCTGGTACCCCTCCACCGCCAAGCCACGCCCAGAGACCCCATCGGCGATACCGGGCAGCTCGCAGTAGTCCGCCGGACAGAGGTTGAAGGTGCCAGGAGTGAGCAGGAGGCGGATCGCGTACAGAAACTTTCCGCCGACGATCTCGATGCGGATGATGGCGTCATCGTGCGCCGGCAGGTGCTCCTGGAGCAGGCCGACATGGTCGATGCCGAAGTCAATCCCGCCGTCGCGGACGGCAACGGTCAGGTCGTCCATGGTCGCGAACGATTGGATGCCAGCCCCACTTCCGCCGATGTTCGGCTTGATGAGCACCGGAAACGTCAGCTCCGCAGCTGCCGTCAGAGCCTGCTCGGGCCGGCTCAGCACCCGTGTCGCCGGGTGGTGCAAACCAAGTCGGGTCATCAGCGAGTACTGCGCCGCCTTCGACAGCTCGAAACGGCACGCGTCGGCGCCGTTGAGGACTGGGACTCCCATATGGTCGAGATGCTCAAGGTAGCGCAGGCTGTGGAAGATGGCGGCTCGCTGGCCGCGCATCCAGGCCGACGGGCTCATGCGGTTCACGACCAGCGCGTATGGGACCTGGCGCTCGTCAGGGTCGTAGACGTGGTCAGCGGCATACAGCCGTACATGGGGCACGTTTCGGCGGTCAAGCTCGGCGAAGAGCGGCTTGAACCACTCGGGGTGCTCATAGAGAACGGCGATCGGCTGCTGCATAGGAGGAGCGTAGCCTCAGACCGTCATCCGCACAAACGCGTCCCATGTCCGGTACTCTCGATCCATGGCCGATCAGACGACGCAAAGCTCGTGAGCGCACGACCGGGAAATTCGCTGCCGGCCCACAACGCCGAGCAGCGGGCGAGCGTGCGCGACCACCTGGCCAACGAGCGCACACTCTTGGCCTGGGTGAGAACCGCCATCACCATCATCGGCCTCGGCTTCATCGTCGGGCGCCTCGTGACATCGGCAGGCGCGGGGACCGGTTGGGCCATCGCGGTGGGTGCGATCCTGGTGCTGGCCGGAGCTGCGACGGTTCTCGCCGGGCTGCGCCGTTTCGTGACGGTCGAGCGCGAGATCGAACTCGAGAGCTATCGACCCGAACCGCTGGTGCACATCATCCTGAGCGGGTCGGTCGTGCTGATGGCACTCCTCATCCTGGGCTACCTGCTCCTCGTCCCCGCGCTCGAGCTGTGATTGAGAGGCGGCCGACCAATCGGTCGTCGCTCAGCGTTCCCAGTCTCCGGCGCGCGGGACCGCGGAGGCCAGGACCTGCGCGATTTCAGTTCGGTACCGGCCGCCGGAGGGGTGTCGAGCCAGCCAGCGGAGATAGTCGGGATCGGTCTCCGCAAGCTCCAGGATCGTTCGTCCGGCGTGGTGTCCGAAATCAAGACGGGTGGCGTCGAAGCTCGATTGCACGCCCGGCCCCACGGGCGCGCGTGACTCGCTGCCGATCTCGAACGCCCGATGCTCGTCCCGTTGGCTCATGGTCGACTCCGCTTGCTGGCTGATACGGTAAGCATCCTAGCCGGTGGCGATGTACGCTGACAACGATTCGATCATCGGAGATGCACCTCCCGCCCGCCGACGACGGTCATGGCCGAACGCACGGACGCCAGGCCCTCGTCGGCCAGCATGAGCTCCTGGAGGCTGACGGACAACACCGCCAGATCGGCCTGAGCGCCGACGTGAAGGTGGCCCTCGTCGCGCGCTCCCACGCTTTGTGCCGGGCCGAGCGTGTAGGCCGATAACGCCTCCGAGAACGTGAGTGCTTGAGCTGGCTGCCAGTCGCCCCCTGTATCGCCAGGAAAGCGACGATGCACCGCGGCGTAGATGCCGATCCATGGATTGACCGATTCGACGGGTGCGTCCGAACCGGCGGCGAGCGTCGCGCCCGCGGCGACCAGTGTCCGCCACGCATATGCTTCGCCGACGCGATCGGCCCAGGCC
>JBPCKH010000160.1:0-4128 GCA_051004475.1 Candidatus Limnocylindria bacterium
GAAGCTCAGAAGCTCCTGCGTTCCGATCAGCCGCTTCCAGGCTTCCGGGAGACCGATACCTGGCGCACGCTTCGCATCCTGGGTGAGTTCATCGAGGGCTTCGACGCCCTCGCCGATGTCGGTCCGGCGGTCAGCATCTTCGGCTCCGCGCGCGTGGGTCGGCGCAATCGCTACTACGGTGCGGCGCGCCGGCTGGCGGCGGCGCTCGTCGAGCAGGGTTTCGCGATCATCACCGGCGGCGGTCCGGGGATCATGGAGGCTGCCAACCGCGGCGCGAAGGAAGCCGGCGGGCTCTCCATCGGTGCCAACATCGAGCTTCCCTTTGAGCAGGGCCTGAACGAGTACGTCGACCTCGGCATGCAGTTCCGCTACTTCTTCGTGCGCAAGGTGATGTTCGTGAAGTACGCCGAGGGCTTCGTCATCTTCCCCGGTGGCTTTGGAACGCTCGACGAGCTGTTTGAGGCGCTCACTCTCATCCAGACCGGGAAGGTCGATCATTTTCCCGTCGTCCTGTACGGCAAGGACTACTGGGAGGGCATGATGGAGTGGATCCGTGAGAAGCCGCTCTACGAGGAAAAGATCAGTCCGGAGGACCTCAAGCTACTGACGATCACGTCCGACATCGACGAGGCGTGCGAAGCGATCGTGCGCCACCATCGATCGCGCGCGCAGGAACTCGACCAGGAGCGCAAGGAAGCGGCCAGCCGGAATGCGACCGAAGCGGCGGTCACGGACGCAGCGTCGGGCAAGGGAACGTGAGTGGGTCGACGGCCAGGGACGAGCCGGTGCGAGAACAACGCGCGCCAACGAGATTGGCGTACCGACCGAACGTGGCGGAACGCGTCGGTCAGTGCCACCAGGCTGGCGCAATCCGGGAAGTCCGCGCCGAATCTCTCAGCCGATAACGCCGAGCACCCAGAGAATGACGATGATCAGGATGATCGTCCCGACGATTCCAAGTCCAAACATGATGGCCTCCATTCGGTGATTGTCGGTCCGTCACAACGCACAGTCCGTGCCAAGTGACGGCCTGAGCCTCATCCGTGACATCGAGCGCAGTCATCCGCAGAGATCGTTCGCACTTCGATGAGGAGCGGCGCAAGCGCGGTGAGCAGGCGGGCGAAGAGGGGCGACTCGGCGAGGCCGAAGTCCTGGGCGTGGCCCTGACCCCGGGCGATGACGATCTCAGGCGCGGTGTCCCAGAGGGCGAGTGAGACGCCGCCGGCATACGCGGAGCTGTAGCGAACGCCGCACACGCGCGGATGTGCCGGACGGTCCTCGTGGATGGCGCGCGCCCACGCCTGGGTCTCGGTTCGCGCAACGTCGCCGACGTTCATGGCCGGCAGCCCACCAATCATCATCGCGCCGGTGCCTCGCAGGTTCTGCACGATGAGCTCCTCGCGCGGCACGAGCGCAGCGATGCGGTATCGCGGACAGACCGGCGCCAGCCGATGCGCGCCAAAGACCTCCGCGGCTGCGGTGCGCAGAGAGTCTCCCAGGTAGACGACCGACCTCCCGTCCGGACACTCGGCTGGCGTGTTCGCGGGCGGCGTATGCGGGTCGAAGCGCTCGATCGGTCCATAGCGGCGCCGAGCCGTCGCGGCGCGATCTGGGGCTGCGTGGTAGACCCGGAACCAGGGTTCCCGTCCATCCCACCGCCACCGGAGGCCACCGGAGAGTGGCCTGGCGGGCGGCGAGAGATGAACGACCAATGGGGAAGCGGCTACGCGGTCCGGGCGGAGGCAATCACGTCGTCGATCGCGCCACGGAGGAGGGCGTCGCGCGGCGTCATGCCGCCAAGATCAGGATTGGGAAGCTGCACCCATCCGGCGAGGGAGACCACGCCGTCGAGGTATGCCGTCGCCAGTTCACGCACGCCGGGCACGATGCCCGTGGCCAGTCCGGGAGCCATCTGCCAGCGTGGGATGCGCCACTCGCGGCCGAGCTTGAGTCCGACCAGCGCCTGGCGCTCGAGCATTGCGCTGACCGCTTGATCACTCTTGCCAAGCGCGGTTGCGACATCCCGCCGGCTTACCGAGTCGTCAAGCACTGCCTGCCGGCGCGCGATGGCGGTCGAGAGGTTCTGCGCGGCGGCAGCGCGAACGCGACGCGCCGACGGATGGGCGCCCCAGATCTCGCGGTCAAGGTGCCGATCTGGATCCTTCTCGACGCTGACGGCATCGATGAGCGCCTGGACGAACGATTTCGGCTGACGACGAAGCGCATCGGTCAGGTCACGAACCTGCTGGCGGCTTGCCGGCAAAGACTCAGCATTTATCACATTCGCATACTACGCAATCTACGCAACCCAGGCAAGGTGCTCGAGGGGTCCCGTCATCCGGACGAGGTCGAGCGGTGCCCGTTGCCACGGGTCGAGAAGATCGGCCAGCTCGCCGGCCATCGGAGATCGGTAACGGAACGTGTCGCAAAACGGTCCGACGCCGCCGCGCCGCGGCTCGTGCTGGCCGTATGCGCTGAGGCCCGTGATGACGTCGCGGCCGTCGAGCGCCTGCTCAACGCCGCGCTCGAAGTGGATCCGGATCACCCGATTGTCCTGCTAGAGGTTGCCGCTACGAGGCCGATCGCGGCGACGGCCGGTCCGCCCTGCGCCACCTCCGTGCCGCGGGTTGAGCGGCAGTTTGCCCAGCGCTCGCTTGGCGGCCACCCAGGAGTGCCCAGGTCCGTGCGATCACCAAGTGGACGATGTATACATTTTAGAATGCGCTGGATAATGCGTGCATGAAGCGTCTACAGATCTACATCGAGGAGGCGGCCGACGAGGAGCTTGCTCGCAGGGCGGTCCGTGAAGGGACCTCCAAGGCTGCCCTGATCAGAACGTACGTGGCGGAGCGGCTCGGCGCGGACCACACCTCACGCGATCCGCTCGACGCGTTGGTGGGTCGGTACGATGCCGAACCGGGATCCATCGACGAGCTCGTCTACGACTCGTGAGGTTCGTCGACACTTCATTCTGGGTCGCCCAGCAGTTTCGAAGAGACGCCAACCACGCAGCGGCGCGCCAGCTCTGGCAGGACCGGAGCAGCAGCCCGCTGACCACCAACCACGTCATCGGCGAGACTTGGACCTTTCTGCGTCGCCGGCTGGGTCACGCCGAGGCCATGGCGTTCGTCGACCGGGCGCAGCGTTCGCCGCGGCTGGTCATCGTTCACGTTGATGAGGCGACCGAAGCCGACGCCTGGGCCTGGCTGGGCCGGCACGACAAGCGAACCTATTCGTTCGTGGATGCCACGAGCTTCGCGGTCATGCGCCGCCGCCGCATCAGCGAAGCGCTCGCGTTCGACGGAGATTTCAGCGCCGCAGGCTTTGTGGAGGTTCGGCCGTAGGGCGAACCTCATGGTCGCTCGGCAAGTAAGGGCTTGGCGGGCCCGACCGGATTCGAACCGGCGAGTTAGCTCACGCATCCGCATCCCGATTGTGGGAAGCGAAGAACTCGTCTCGCGAGTCGCCCTGCTGTCCGCGTGATTCACCGGTTCGCTGTCGCGTGGGCAAGCAAGATTGCGCGACAGCAGCACGTGATGGCTAGGATTCGAACCTTCGATCTCGTGATCCAGGGTCAGGCGCGCACGGGCGTGGCAGGATTCCCGATCTAGAGCGTCGACTCGCTGGTTCTGGAATGTGCGCCGCCCCGTTCCTAAGGCAGCACCCGGCCGCGGACGGACGCGCCCGCGACCGGGTCGTGAAGCCCTGTGCGGTAGGCCTGGCTCGCTTTTAGCTTCGGCGCCGGGCGCGAGAGAGTCCCACCACGAATACACCAGCGGCGGAGACAACGAACAGGAGCGCCGCCAGTAGGCTGGGCGAGACCGAACCTTGCCCGGGCGGCATCGCCGCGTCTGGCAGGGCTGACGCGACCGGAGTGGCAGTCGGAACGGGGCTTGGGGTCGGGGTGGCAGTCGGAACGGGCGCTAGGCCCGTGCAGTTGCTCGGCTCCGGCTCATCGATCCGGAACGCGCCGCCGACCGGCACGTCGAAGAACACAACGTAGAGCACCTCCGGGACCGTTCCCTCGTTGCGTGCCAACTGCACGCCGCCACCGGCCTCAATCACGCCCTGTCCGGCGGCGAAGTTCTGAGCGACGCAGTCAGCGGCGGAGTAGAACGTGAACGTGCC
>JBPCKH010000161.1:0-3505 GCA_051004475.1 Candidatus Limnocylindria bacterium
CACGCCGACGATGACAAGGAAGGGATCGGGCATGTCGCAATGATGCCCGATTCGTGCGGGTTGCGATATCTGTCCGACCCGCTACGATGGGGCCCAACGATCATCGCGGGGTCAAATCCGAGCCCCCTCGCGAGACCCGTCAGTTGGAGGGATTCGTTGAAGCAACTGACCGCACTCCCCAGAGCCTCCGTTCCGCTCCCCGTCAGTACGGCGGCCCACCTTCCACCGGTCACCCGCTTCCGAGATCCAGAGCTCCCCTACGAAGACCTCATCATGTGTGAGCGCGATTGCATGCGCTGCACCTACGCCGCCACACTGAACTGCGACGGCAACTGTGGAGTCTGTCCACGCCAGAGCTACTGCCCGTGCGTGAACCCTGCCAAGGTGCGGGCGAAGGGCAGCAGGTTGGCCGAGATGGCAGAGCTTCCGATGGTGGGCTCAATTGGACGCAATTAGAGACGAGGCGCAGCGCCTGGCGCGTCTCGTCGCCGAAACCTCGGTGCGCCTTTGACCACGCCAGCAAAGAGGCCGAGCTCACAGAGCTGACCGAGCGCTCCGCGGACCCCACTCTGTGGGACGATCCCGCCGCGGCACAGGTGATCATGCGTCGGGCGGAGGAGCTTCGCTCCGAGATCGAGGCCTGGCGCTCCATCGGCGAACGTGCCTCCGACCTGGCCGAGATGGCCGAGATGGCCGCGGCCGATCCCGAGGAGGCCGCCAGCCTCCAGCCCGACCTCGAGCGTGATCTTGGAGCGCTTCAGGCAGACTGGAACCGGATGGAGCAACTGCTCCTCTTGGGCGAGCCGTTCGACGAGCGCGGCGCGATCGTCTCGCTGCATGCTGGAGCCGGCGGAACCGAAAGCCAGGATTGGACCTAGATGCTGCTGCGCATGTACCTGCGTTGGGCAGAGCGCCATCGGTTCAGCACCGAGATCCTCGAGGCAACCGAGGGCGAAGGCGTAGGCCTGAAGAGCGTGAGCTTCAGCATCGACGGGCGCTGGGTCTATGGCCGACTGCGAAGCGAGCGCGGAGTGCATCGGCTCGTGCGGATCAGCCCGTTCGACTCGCAGAAGCGGCGCCACACGACCTTCGCCCTCGTCGAGGTCATGCCCGAGGTGCCGGAGGATGCCGCGGTCGAGATCGATGACAAGGACCTGCGCGTCGACACCTATCGGGCCAGCGGCGCCGGCGGCCAGCATGTCAACAAGACCGATAGCGCCGTGCGCCTCACCCACATCCCGACCGGCATCGTGGTTGCGGTGCAGAGCGAGCGCAGCCAGCACCAGAACCGCGATCGCGCCATGTCCGTCCTGCGTGCAAGGCTGATCGAGCGCCAGGAAGAGGAGCGGGAGGCGGAGATGGCCCACCTGCGCGGCGAGCACATCGAGGCTGGCTGGGGCAACCAGATCCGCAGCTACGTCCTCCAGCCCTACACCATGGTCAAGGACCTGCGGACCGGGGTCGAGACGTCCAACCCGACCACCGTGCTCGACGGCGACCTCGATGCGTTCATCGAGGGCTACCTGCGCTCGCGCGTGGGTGAAGGCGAATGACGTCCCTCCTGCGCCGGCGAGCGCGGAACGTGGCTCCCGACGCCCCCGTCATCCGCATGGTCGACGTCGGGATGACGTACCCCAACGGCAAGGTGGCGCTGGCCGACGTCAACGTCCATATCGCGTCCGGCGACTTCGTCTTCCTGGTGGGTCCATCCGGCGCCGGCAAGAGCACGTTCATCAGGCTCCTCATCCGCGAGCAGGTGGCGACAGCCGGCAACGTGCGTGTCGCGGGTCACGACCTGCTACGCATGCGACGCGGACAGGTGCCCGGGCTGCGACGCCGGATCGGGATCGTGTTCCAGGACTTCCGCCTGCTCCCCAACAAGACAGTCTGGGAGAACGTCGCGTTCGCGCTCGAGGTCACCGGCATTGCCGGCTCGATCGTCCGGCAGCGAGTTCCGCAGCTGCTGAGCCTGGTCGGCCTCCAGGACCACGCGCACCATCTGCCGACGCAGCTCTCTGGCGGCGAATTGCAGCGCACCGCCATCGCGCGCGCTCTCGTGCATGACCCGGCCATTCTCATCGCCGATGAACCAACAGGAAACCTGGACCCGGTAACGAGCTGGGAGATCATCCAACTGCTGATCCAGATCAACCAGCTGGGCACCACGGTGCTCATGGCAACGCACAACCAGGAGATCGTCAACGCCATGCGACGGCGCGTTTTGGCTCTCGAGGGCGGGCACCTGGTTCGCGACGAGGCGGCAGCCGCCTATGAGCGAGAGTACTGACCGATGCCGTTCATGCGCTTCATCGGCTTCAGCTTCGTCCGCGCCTGGCAGGGCTTCTGGCGCAACGCGATGATGAGCCTGGCCGCCACGGCGACCGTGGTCCTGCTGCTGGTGCTGCTCTCGGCGCTCTTCATCGTCATCACCGGCCTCAACGCCGGACTCGAGTTCATCGAGCGCAAGGTGGCCGTCACCGCGCGCCTGGTGGACGACCTGCCGGAGTCCGCTCTCGAGGAGCTCATCGCGGAGGTCGAAGGCTATCCCGGTGTGGCGTCGGTGTATTACGTGTCTCCGGACGAGGCGATGGATCGCCTTCGGGAGTCGTACCGCGAGGTCGGCCGCGAGCTCGACCTCGGCAACTCCGATTCGCCGATCACTCAGTTCGCCAGCCTCGAGATCAGCCTCGCCGATGCGGACGCGTCCGCCGATGTCGGCGCAGCTCTGGCCGCGCACGATGACGTGGATCGCGTGCTCACCAAGCAGGCCGAGTACGACACGCTCCTCGGCATCATCAACGTCGTCCGCACCGTGGGCCTGATCGGCATCGGCCTCGTCGGCCTGACCGTGCTGTTCATGATCATCAATACCATTCGCATCGCCGTCTACAGCCGCGCCAACGAGATCGAGATCATGCGCCTCGTCGGCGCATCGGACTCCTTCATCCGCTGGCCCTTCATCCTCGAGGGGATCCTGTGCGGCCTGGTCGGCGCGATCGTCACGATCGGGTTGGTGGCCGTGGTGTGGGATCCGATCCAGCCGGCGATGGTCACGATCTTCCAGATGCCGACCGCGGTCAGCACCCAGTTCCTGACCACGCTGTCGGTGATCCTTCTTGCCGTGGGTCTGGGGGTCGGCGCGCTCGGCTCCTGGATCAGCGTCCGCTCATACCTCTCGGCGGCACACTGACGAGAGCGGGCGGCTCGATCAATCGAGCAACAGCGCGTAGACGAAACGTAATGAGCGCCCTACAAGCAGCGTGAGAAAGCGTTGCTAGACTTCGATGTCCAATGAATGAATTCTCTTCGCCACCGAACTCCCAGTCCGGACCGTCCCGCGGCGGGAGCGTGCCATGGATCATCTCGCTCGCGCTTGCTGCCGTGGTCGGCGCCATCCTGTTCGCCGGGGGCTACCTGGCCGGCGGAAGCGGAAGCGGCAGCGGTGGCGGATCCGGCTGCGCTGCGCCCGACGATGCCTTCGCCGCCTTCTGCGAGGCCTACGAGC
>JBPCKH010000162.1:0-4672 GCA_051004475.1 Candidatus Limnocylindria bacterium
CCTCCAGGTTCTGCGCTCCGCACACGATCTGGATCTGACCGCCGGCGGCCCCGACGTCCACCTTCGTGAGCCACAGTGTGTCGGCGTTCGGATGACGGTTCACCTCGAGCAACCGACCGACCACGACATCGGTCCAGTCGGCGCCGGCCGTCTCGATGCCACTGACCTCCATGCCGCGCATCGTCAGCTCCTCAGCAAGGTCGCGCGGTGAAAGCTCGATGCTGACGTAGTCGCGCAGCCAGGAAAGCGGGACGCGCATCTCAGCGACCCTCCGGGAACTGGGTGACGAAGCGCGCATCGGCGCTGAAGAAGAGTCGAATGTCGCCTACTCCGTGGCGCAGCATCGCCATCCGGTCCGGACCCATCCCGAACGCGTAGCCCTGGTATTCATCCGGGTCGAAGCCACCGTTGTGCAGGACAGTCGGATGGACCATGCCGGCACCCAGGATCGTCATCCAGCCGCTCCGCTTGCAGGCCGGGCACCCCTCACCGCCACAGACCAGGCAGCCGATGTCGAATGCCACGCTTGGCTCAGTGAAGGGGTAGTAGCCGGGTCGGAATCGCGTGCGCACGCCGCGGCCGTACAGGGCCCGAGCGATCTCCTCGAGCATGCCCTTGAGATCTGCGAGGCTTGTGTCCCGGTCCACGACGAGCCCCTCGACCTGGAAGAATTCGAACGCGTGGCTCGCATCAACGGCTTCGTAACGAAAGCAGCGGCCGGGCGTCAGCACCCGGATCGGCGCGTCGAGGGCCAGCATGGCGCGCAGCTGGACCGGGCTGGTGTGTGTTCGCAGGATCGTGCCATCGCTTGCCGGCTCCGGCCTCCCAGCCTCGACGCTGCCGGGCTCGGCCACGAACAGGGTGTCCCACAGGTCCCGGGCCGGATGGTCGGACGGGATGTTGAGCAGCTCGAAGTTGTACTCCTCGGTCTCCACCTCGGGACCCTCGAATACCTCGAACCCGAACGCGTGGAAGATCTCGCGCAGGTCACGCATCAGAGTCTGGACCGGATGCAGGTGTCCGATCGCCAGCGGGCGACCAGGCGCGCTCATGTCGATCGCCTCGGAGACCAACCGCTCCTCCAGGTCACCACTGCGCAGCTCCGTCAGTCGATCTGCGATGGCAGCTTCGAGCTGGCGCCTGACCTCGTTCGCGCGTTGGCCAATGACCGGTCGCTCCCCCGTCGGAACCGACCCGACCTGCTTCATCAGCATGGTGAGCTGTCCCGACCGTCCAAGGAGGTCATGTCGCAGCCGATCCACCGAGTCGGCGTCGGCGGCCTCGGCCAGGGATTGCGTGGCCTCCGCGCCGATACGCTCGAGCTCGTCCGGGAGGGTCATGGCCGCTGCCACCCAAGCCCGTCAGACCTCGCGCGTGCAGCACGACGGTCGTGCGCTCGGGCCGCCGTGCACCACGAAGCACGCCTGAGACGCTCGTATGTCAAGAAGTTTGAAACGTGGCTCATCGGTCCGTGCTCAATGATCGGTGAAAACAGAGGACCCCGCCCCGGAATCCGGGACAGGGTCGACGGGGACCGGCGATGGCGTCGCCGGTCAGGTGGTAAAGGACGCCTTCGAAATTTCGACCATCGCGGCAAACGCAGCAGGCTCCCGGATGGCCATGTCGGCCAGGATCTTCCGATCCACTTCGACGCCCGCGGCCTTGAGACCGGCGATGAAACGGCCGTAGGGAACGCCCGACAGCCGAGAAGCGGCGTTGATGCGCTCGATCCAGAGGCGTCGCATGTCACGCTTGCGATTGCGTCGATCCCTATAGGCGTAGACCAGGGCGTGGATCAGCGCCTCGCGCGCCGGACGGATCAGCTTCGATCGCGTCCCGCGGCGCCCCTCGGCTCGGTTGAGCAGCCTCTTGTGACGCTTGTGCGCGGCGACACCACGCTTGACTCGGCTCATCCGTTACTTGCCCTTGCCGGCGTACGGCATCAGGCGCTCGAGCTGAGCAGTGTGGGTCTTGGGAACCGCCGCAACGCCGTCGTAACGACGCGTTCGACGGCTCGACTTGATCTCGAGGTGGTGGCCGCGCATCGCCTTGGGCCGAACCCATTTCCCGGATCCGGTCTTTCGGTAGCGCTTGGCCGTGCCCTTGTGGGTCTTCATTTTCGGCATATGGTTACGATCCCTGCTGTGCCGGCGCCTCGCTCGCCACCGGAGCGACCGGCTCTCGCGGTGGAGCCGGGCTCTTGGCAGCGATCGCGTCACCGATGGTGTCGCCGGTCTTCGCGGAGTTGCCCGCGCTACCGTTCTCGCTCTTCTTTTCGGGCCGTTTCTCGACCGGCGCCATGACGATGTACATGCTGCGACCCTCGAGCAGCGGCTGCCGCTCGACGATCCCGTGCTCGGCCAGCACCTCGGCCGTGCGCATCAGCAGGTCGCGTCCAAGGTTCGAGTGGCTGATCTCGCGTCCGCGGAAGCGGACCGTGACCTTGACCCGGTCGCCCTTGTCCAGGAACTCGGCCGCTCGTCGCGCCTTCGTCTTGAGGTCGTGGACGTCAATCTTGACGGCCAGGCGCACTTCCTTGAAGGTCTGTGACTTCTGTTTCTTCTTCTGTTCGCGCTCGCGCTTTTGCAGCTCGTATTTGTATTGGCCGTAGTCGAGGATTCGGCAGACCGGCGGGACCGCGGTGGGCGCCACCTCGACGAGGTCGAGCCCCTTCTCCTGTGCGAGAGCGAGTGCGTCCGCAGTGAGCATCACGCCCAACTGCTCGCCCTCATCGTCGATGACCCGCACCTCTCGGATGCGAATCAGCTCATTGATGCGAAGGTCCCTTGCCAGCTTCCCTGCTCTCCTTCAACAACAAGGCCACCTCACCGATCACGGACGGGTGGCCCTGCAACGTACGCGAAATGCCGGCGAATGATACACCGATACCGAACGGATGGTCAACGCGGATAGTCGTAGAAGACGGCGACCTGGCGACCATCCGGGTCCGCGACGCGGAAGCTGCGGCTCCCTTCCCAGCGGTCACCGGACGGCGCCGCAACGAGCGCGAACCCGCGGCGGCCAAGCTCCTGCGCCCACGCGTCAACCTCCGACGCGGTGTCGACCTTGAAGCCGATCTGAAGGCCATCGCGCGTCGGCTTGTCGCCCTGCCGGAAGCTCAGCTCAAACCCTCCCGATTCGAGGTCGACCGCGCCCGCCGCCGAGGCAATCCGTCGAAAGCCGAAGGCCGATTCGTAGAACTCGGCCACGCGCGTCGGGTCCGTTGAAAGCAGCGCCAATTGGCCAACGCCGCGCATCTTTCTCATGCGTCGTCGTACCCGGTTGACGAATGAGGGAACCTCGACGATCCGATCCGGATACCGTCAACCAAATTGGCGCATGAGACAGGCCCCATCACTCGCTGGCAGCCACCGGCCACAGCTCGCGGGACGCATTACGGGCTGCAAGATCGGCCACGAGTTCATCGAGTGCGACGCTCGCCTCACCCTTTGATCGGGCACGCAGACGCGGCGAGACCGCGCCGGCCTCCGCATCCCGGTCCCCAACCACCACCATGACCGGCACCTTCTGCTCCTGCGCGTCCCGCAACTTGAGCTGCATCCGTTCGGAGCGGTCGTCCACGGACGCACGCAGGCCAGCGGCGGCCAACGCGACACGCACCGATTCGGCGTACTCAAGATGCCGGTCGGCGATCGGCACGATCATCACCTGCACGGGTGCCAGCCAGAACGGGAAAGCGCCGGTGTAGTGCTCCGTGATGATGCCGATGAACCGCTCGAACGACCCGTAGATGGCGTAGTGGATAACGACCGGCCGCTCGAAGCCGCCATCGGCGGATCGGTACTCGAGATCGAAGCGCTGCGGCGGCTGGTAATCGGCCTGAATGGTGGCCATCTGCCACTCGCGGCCGAGTGCATCCTCGATGAAGATGTCGATCTTCGGCGCATAGAAGGCACCGCCACCCTCATCCAGCGTGTATGACATGCCGTCCTCGTCCAGCCGCTCCCGGAGCCGTCCTTCGGCCCGCTCCCAGAACTCGTCGGATCCGAGCCGCTTCTCGGGGCGGGTGGCCAGCTTCGCGCGCGGCTCGAAGCCGAACGGGGCGTACTGTTTCCGGACGAGGGAGAGCGCAAGGCGCAGCTCGTCGTCGACCTGGTCGTCGCGACAGAAGACGTGGGAGTCGTCCTGGGTCAGCTGGCGGACGCGGAACATGCCGGCGAGGACACCCGTGCGCTCCTTGCGGAACAGCGTTGAGTAGTCTGCGAACCGCATCGGCAGCTCTCGATAGGAGTGCGAGCGCGTCTTGTAGATGAGGATCTCTTCCGGGCAGTTCATCGGCTTCAGCCCGGAGACATGGTCGTAGTCATCGAGCACGAACATGTTGTCCTGGTAGTTACCCCAGTGGCCCGAGGTTTCCCACAGCTCCTTCCGAACGAGGCTGGGAGTGCGGACCTCGTCGAAGCCGGCCTCGCGACGGACCTGGCGCGACCAGTCCTCGAGCGCGCGCCAGATCGCCATTCCCCGCGGATGGAGGAACGGCGCAGCCTGCGACTCGGGGTGGAAGGTGAAGAGATCGAGCTCGCGGCCCAGCTTGCGGTGATCGCGCTTCTTCGCCTCCTCGAGGCGCCACAGATGCTTGTCGAGGTCTTCCTGCGTATCCCACGCCGTGCCGTAGATGCGCTGCAGCATCGGGCGGGTCTCGTCGCCGCGC
>JBPCKH010000163.1:0-6933 GCA_051004475.1 Candidatus Limnocylindria bacterium
ACGGGCGTCAGGCGGTGGTGCCGAGGCGTGTCAGGGCGCGCCGGTAGGCCTCGATCTCCGGCTTGAGCAGCACCGCCATCCGCAGGTGCCGCCGCGCGGCGATCGGATCACCGAGCCGCGCTCGCGACAGGCCGAGTCCGAAATGGGCGTAGTGCGCGACGGGATCGGCCTCCGCGATGGCAGCAAAACAGTAAGCGGCGCGCTCGAACGAGCCATGGTTGAAATAGGCCTGCCCGAGCGCCTCGAGGATCGACGCCTTTCCCGGCTCGAGGGCGCGGGCGCGTTCCAGAAGCACCGCCGCCGCGCCGAAGTGCCGATCGGCGAGCATCTGCGACCCGCGCTGGAACAGCTCGTACGCGGACTCCCGATCGTCTGAGGCTGGGGTCGGCTGCATCGGTCCAGACTAGCGCTGGAGGTCGATCCGCTCCAATCGAGGGTTCTCGGTTCGGCCGGGGATGCGGCCGCGCTTGGCCACGGGCTTACCGTCGATCTCCTTGAGGTCGCCGGTGAAGTCGATCGGGCTGGCCTTGCTGATGGCGCTGCCGACCGCAAAGGAGTCGACCGGCGCGCCAGCATCGCGGAACACGCCAATGCGCTCCACGTCGATCCCGCCGGATACCACGATCCTGACGTTCGGATGGCCGGCCAGGTCGAGGCGCGCCCGGACCTCCTTGACCAGGTCCGGCGTCACGCGCCCGCGCTCCGAAGGCGTGTCAAGCCGGACGCCCCACAGGCGATCGCCGAGGGCCTCCGCAACCCGCAGCGACTCCTCCGCCTCGTCCTTGAAGGTGTCGACCAGGACGATGCGGGGCACCTCGACGTCGATGTGGCGGTCGAACGCCTCCGCTGCCCGCACGGTGTCGCCGAAGATGAGGACCAGGGCATGCGGCATCGTGCCGGTTGGGGCCAGCCCGGCGAGACGAGCGCCGGCAGGTGTCGAAGCACCGATGCAGCCACCGACCACGCTGGCGTAGTCCATCTGGTCCGCCACGCTGGGATGGACGTGACGTGCGCCGAAGCCGATGACCGGGACGGGCGCTGCGGCGTCGACGATGCGCCGGGCGGCGGTCGCCCAGCCGGAGCCGGAGGCCAGGATGCCGAGGATGGCCGTCTCGTACAGGCCGAATGCCGAGTAGCGCGCGCTGATGCGCATCACGACCTCCTTGGTGACGAACCGATCACCGTCATGCAGGGACTCGACAATTGGTGCGGCGTTGCCATTCACCTCGGCGAAGATCTCGCGCAGCTAAGCGATCGCCTCCTCGGCGCCGCACAGCACGCCCTCGCCACGCGAGAAGACCTCCATAGTCACCACCGGGTCGAGGTGCTCGGCCGCCAGGACGGTCCTCGCCCGCTCGAAATAAGCGTCCGCCGTCTCGCCCGAAAGCACGTCGGCGGCCGGCAGAAAGTGCGGCGATGCGCGCTCTGTGGTCATGGCGGGCCAGTGTACGTTGCGCGCCGCCTGAAGAGGAGCACCACCATGGTCGCCAGGATGAGCACGAGGAGGACCGCGCTGATCAGGCGAACCATGCCCCCCGTCTCGGCCGACGTGAGGATCCGCTGCGTCTCGGTGATCGCCTCGGCGGCACCCCGCAGATCGCCATCGGCGAATCGGCCGTTGGCCAGCCGCAGCTGCTCCGACGGATCGGGGCCGCCAACAAGGCCGATGCGTTCCAGCAGACTGCGCGAGTCATTCATCTCGGCCGCCGCCGCGCCATAGGCAACGACCACGGCGCGCTGAGCGTCGAGCTCGTCCTCAGCCTCGACCCCACCCCCGAAGGACCGATACGCCTGCAGCAGCCGATCGGGGCCGGAGAGGCCCGCCGTCTGCATCTCGGCGAGCAGGCCGTCGCGAGAGGTCAGCCACGTGGCCGCGTCCGCGATCTGTGCTTCGGCCTCGTCGAATCCCCAGTCGCTCATGACGGCCCGGATCGAATCGGGAGCACCCCAGCCGTCCGCATCGACAACCAGCGCATCGAAGGCTGCTCGTGCCCGGGCGCGTGCCGGAAGCAGCTCGACATCGGCCCCGGTCAGGATGCGTTCGCTGAAGGACTCCGCGAGGTCAGCGTCGCTGACCGCCTCGAGGTAGTCCAGGAAGCTGCGACTGGTGAGGGGCACCCGCGGCACGGACCCGTCAGTAGGGGGCTCGGCATCGACCTCCGTCTCGGCATAGGGTCCGATCGAGTTCGACACTCGTCCGAGCACCGTCCGCAGCACGTCGGGCCCCACGGCCGAGCGCAGCTCGGCGATGAATGCCCACGCGGCCGCATGACCGTACCGCTCCGCTTCGGCATCGGCTCCGACGGCCCAGCTGTCGAGTGGAAACGCCGCGTCCGCGACCTCAGTGGCCTCGACCGCAGGATCGTACGGCGGTTCAACCTCGAGCTCGCCCGCAACACGCGCCGCGACTTCACTGGCCATGCCCTCCCGGATCCAGCGGCTGCCGACCAGCGACGGCGAGAGCCAGACGTGGGCTACCTGGTGAAGCGCGGTGAATGGCGGCTGATCGAATGCAATCAGGATCTCGGTGCCGGCGTTCGTCGTCTCCGCGAACCCTGACGCGTCGATCGCCACCGATTCGGTCACGACCAGTCCACCCACGCGCGGATACGGCAGACCGATCTCCTCCTCGAGGAGCGGCAGCGCCTGCTCGATCATGCCGAGCGTGCGCTCGCCCCACGCCGCGTCATCGACGAAGGCTCGAACCTGGAGGTCCGCGGTTCCGCCGGCGAGGGGCACCGTGGCATCGAATGAGGTGTACTCCGGGGGACGGGTCGCGGTCACCAGCGCCAACCACTGAGCTGGGTCCTCGATCGGACCGCTGCTGAGCGCCCCGTCGGCCGCGGTGAGCTCGTCGCCGTCGACGCGCACCTCGTAGCCACTCGGAATCGCAACGCTCACCGTGCTGGTCGTCCCGAATCCCCACGCCGGAAAGACGATGACCGATGGGCGAATCCGCAACTGCGGGTCGTTGCTGTCGAGCAGCGTATAGGCGAGGTCCAGCTCGATGGTCTCCTCGAATCGCAGCTCGTCGCGCAGCGCGACGGTTGCCACGTTGACGTCCCCATCCACCTCGACCGCAACATCCAGCTGTCCCCGCCCCCCGTCGGTGGCTGTGACCTCGGTGGCGGCGTCGTGGATGGCAACCCTGATCTCGTCGAACACGCTGAACTGGTTCGCGGGATCCGGGGTCGTGTTGGTGAACGTCATCTGCACGCTGACGCCGACCTCGCCGTCGTCGGGGCGAACGTCGTAGGCGGCCGTCGTGTTGAGGGTGTACTCCGCGGCAGCGGCGGGGCGGACAGCGCCGTCCGGCACTGCGGTCACGCCAAGGACCATCGCCAACAGCGGGAGGATGGCTCGTCGGCGCCGGATCACGGCTTGCCCATCATCCGCGCGATCAGCCCGCGGCGGCGGATCCTCGGTTGTGGCGGCTCCCATTCCGGCATGTTCGCGACCACGTCAGGACGATACGTGTCCATGAGCCGCCGATTGCGCGGCTGCCGATCGCTCCAATCCGGCAGGAGTCCGCGATCTGCGACAGCGGTGGCGGTTTCCTCCAGCAGCCGATCGGCAACGACCGCCAGGCGGGCGACCGCGCGCCCGAGCTCGTCCTGGTCAAGGGCAGCCGCAGGTAGCTCGGTCATGAGCATCGGACGGTCGTCATCGGTCATCGCGAACTTCACGAAGGGATAGTCGAAGTTGGCACGGAGCATCCGGGCATATATCCGCTTCGGGATTTCCATGGCCTCGAGCCCATAGTATGCCCACAGCGAACATCCGACTCCGCTCACCCACGCCACCGTGATGCGCAGGTCGAAGCGCCGGTCACCGTCCACGATCACGTCGCGGCTGAACGCCGGGTCGTCGGCCTCCCCTGCCGACGCGACCACCTCGAGCCCGAGCGCGTCGAGCCAATCGTCGATCGGTACCTCCGCGATCACCGCGGAGGGACACCGGCGACGACGGTCTCGCCCGACCGGATGCGTCGTCGGCGCGCGAAATCACGCTCGGTCGTTCCGGGGTCGATCCGGCAATTGCGCCCGATCTCGACGCCGCGCGGAACCCGCGCCTTCTTGCCGACGAGCGTGATCCCGGCGTACAGGCGCTCGGGCTCGTCGCGGTTCGGGCGCAGGTCGTCGCCCACGCCGATATGCGCCCCGACCCCGATATGGCATTCCTTGTCGAGGATGGCCCGGTCGAGGACCGCATCGGCCTCGATGACGGCGTCGAACATCACTATCGAGTCGCGCACGACTGCGCCAGCCGCAACGCGCACGCCAGGTGACAGCACGCTGCGCTCGACCGTGCCATCGATCACGCACCCATGGCTGATCATCGAGCGCGAGACGGATGCGTCCGGACCGATCCGCGCCGGCGGCCGTTCCTCGCTGCGCGTGTAAATGAGCCAGCCGAGATCGTTGAGCTCGATGCCCGGGTCGTCGCTGAGGAGATCCAGGCTCGTCTGCCAGTAGCTCTCGACCGTCCCGACGTCCTGCCAGTAGCCGCTGAACTCGTAGGCGTACACGCGGCGGCCATCCTTGACCATGCCGGGCAGGATGTCCCGTCCAAAGTCGACGCGCTCGCTGCTGAGCAGATCTCGCAGGAGCGGCCAGGAGAAGACGTATACACCCATGCTGACGAGGTTCGACGGCGGGTTGGTCGGCTTCTCGATGAACGCCGTCACGCGGCCGTCTCCGGCGATGTCCAGGATGCCGAACCGATGCGCCTCCTCGATCGGCACCGTCCGCACGGCACAGGTGACCTCGGCCCTGGTGGACCGATGCATCTCGAGAAATGGCCGGTAATCCATCTTGTAGACGTGATCGCCGGCCAGGACGAGGACGAGCTCCGGGTCGCGATCCGCGATGAAGTCCAGGTTCTGTAGGACGGCATCCGCGGTGCCGCGGTACCAATCGTGAGCCCGTCCACGACCGATGAACGGTTGGAGGAGCGCGACGCCGCCACGACTCCGGTCCAGGTCCCACGGGCGTCCGACGCCGATATGGTCGATCAGGGAGCGCGGCGCGTACTGGGTCAGGATGCCGACGTCGGTGAGCCCCGAGTTCACCGCGTTGCTGAGTGCGAAATCAATGATCCGATACTTCCCACCGAACGGCACGCCCGGCTTGGCGCGCACCTGCGAGAGGATGCTGAGTCGCTCTCCCTCGCCTCCGGCGAGGATGAGCGTCAGGACGGAACTCGACACGCGTTGATTCTAGCGGCGAGGCGCCACCGATCAGTCGTCCGGCGGCCCAGGTGGCGAAGGCACCGGGGTGGGGATGGGCGTCGGTGTCGGCCCACCAGAGGCTGGAGGCGTCGATGGCGCGGGGCTGGACCGCGGTCGCACCACCCGCTCACCACACACCGGCGGGAAGCCCTTCTCGCCGTACATCGGGCTGATGGCGAACAGCACGCGTTCGTCGTCCTGGTACTCACCGGGGTCACCGCGCGCGCCCGTCTGTCGATTCACCAGCCGGTCCGAGAAGGTGTCGGCAGCCTCGATCCAGAGGTCGGGGCGTTCGGGGGTCGCAGTCGAGACGTACCGCTCGAGGTCGAGGCAGCCATCCCGGAATGAGTTGTCAAGCGGTGGCACCGTGCCCTCCAGGAATGGCAGCTCGATAGTCTCCCCACAGTCGTCGGTGGCGGCCAACCCGGTGAAGCGGCAGACCTCGGCTTGGACGATGCCGTCAGGCGGCTCGAATGCCGTCTGCGGGACCGGCGCGCCACCGTTCCAGTCCCACGCGTTGTTGAGAGCGAGATCCATGAACTCCTCCCACAGGAGGAGCGGTCCATCGGCGCTGAAGAGGCCGCCGGAGAACTCGTTCGAGAGCGACTCCTGGTTGTTGTTCCCCATCCACACGCCGGTCGTGAGGCTGCCCGGGACGTATCCGAAGCCGGACACGTCGCGGAAGTCGTTCGTCGTTCCGGTCTTGAAGCCCGCCGGACGCCGATCGCCGTCCGCGTTTTTCAGCTGTGCGCGTTCGCCCCAAAGCAGGTTGGTATCGGGATTCGTGTTTCCCTCGAGGATGTAATGCGGCAGGTACGCCTCGGCCGCCGTCATCGGGTTGGTGATGGTCGGCCCGTTGTCCTCCCGGGTATAGATGACCCGGTTGTCGCGGTCGCGGATCTCCATGATCGTGGTCGCCGGGTTGAGCTCGCCCTGCTGCGCGAACGTGCTGTAAGCCTGCGTCATGTTCGTCAGGTTGAGCGGGACCGATCCCAGCGCCAGCGAGAGCCCGGGATCCAGGTCCATGATGTAGTCCGCGCTCGCGATCCCGAGTGATTCGCTGAAGTCCGCGGTTGTCTGCGACCCGACCAGGTACTGCATCTGGACCGATGGGATGTTGAGCGAGTAGCGCAGGGCGTCGACCGCCAGGACCGGGCCGTGCTCCTTGATGTCGGCGTTCGTCGGCCGATACGAGCTCTCCGCCGACTCGCTGAACTCGGTCATGGCATCCACGAACATGGTCGACACCGTCGCGTCGCGAGATTGGAAGGCCGATGCGTACGTGATCGGCTTGAAGGCCGATCCGGGCTGCCTGCGGCCGAGGCCCGCCACATCGAACTGCCCCTGCACCTCGGGAGCCTCGCGATTGAAGTAGTCGACGCTGCCGACGTAAGCCACGATCTCGCCGGTGGCGGAATCAATCGCGACCATGGAGGAGTTGTTGACATTGAACTCGGCGCAGCGCTCTCGGGGACAGTCCGGGCTGTCCGGCGGCATGTTCAGCGAGTTGACGTGCTCCGTTACGAGCCGCTTTGCTTCCTGCTGGAGAGGGACATCCAGGGTCGTCTGGATTCGATAGCCGCCGGTGAGCACCGCCAGCTGGGGATCTGTGACACCGGGGAGCGTGGCGAGGATGCGCTCGGCCTCCTTACGGACGCGGAAGCTGAAGTGCGGCTCGCGGAGGATGCTCGTCAGTCGATTGG
>JBPCKH010000164.1:0-3374 GCA_051004475.1 Candidatus Limnocylindria bacterium
TTCCGGCCCAGCTTCGCGCCCCATCCGCTGAAGGTCTGCACCGACCTACGGGTGGTCCAGGCCCTGCTCGGCCACGCCAGCATCAGTACCACCCAGCTCTACACCCACCTGACCGGCGAGCGCGTGCGCGAGGTCTCCGCCAGGGCGCATCCGAGAGCCTGAAGCAGACCCAACCAGCAGGAGTCTACGAGGCCGATGAGTTACGCGCGGAACCTTCTCAGCCGTGGCGAGGAAGTCGTCTACGAGAGCCGGCAGCATTGGTTCGCAGTGATTGCCCGGACCTGGCTATGGATTCTCATCGCCGTCGTGGCGCTGGCCCTCGTCATATTCCTGGCAGGCGGCCAGGCGCCGATCGTCAACGACGGCGTCGACCAGACTCTGACTATCGTGGCTGTCATCGCCATGATCGGGTCGCTGGCCTATATCGGCTTTATCTTTTGGGATTGGCGGAACCAGGAATGGCTGATCACCACACGACGGGTTATCAGGGCCGAGGGCGTACTGAACAAGTCCATGTCCGACTCGAGTCTGGAGAAGATCAACGACGCGCGCCTCGTGCAGAGCGTCTTCGGTCGCATCTTTGGCTACGGGACCCTCGACATCCTGACCGCCGCCGAGGAGATGGGCGGCTCGAACGTGGCCAATTTCCCGATGATCGCTGACCCGATCGAGTTCAAGAAGTCGATGCTCGACCAGAAGGAGATGCTCGAGCGCCCCGATCTCGCGCGCCCGCGGTATCAGCGAGGCGACCAGTCGCCGGAGCTACAGCGCGCGGACCCGATGCCGCCGCGAGCCGGCTCCGACCGTGTCGCGGTCCATGGGGATGCGCCACCGCCGACACCGGCGCCGCTCGCGCCGGAACCGCGCAATGCCGCCGATGACCTGGGCGCCACGCTGGAGCGCCTGGCGGGCCTGCGCGACAAGGGCCTTATCACCCCTGAGGAGTACGAGGCCAAGAAGCGCGACCTGCTGGAGCGGATGTAGGTGGGGCGGACCGCCCTGGGGTCGCTCTCCGACAACGTCTACGGCGAAGAGCTGGATCGCCGAATCACGGCGGCCACCGCTGCGGTTCAACGCCATCTCGAGGCGGTTCCTTCGCTGAGCCGGCCGTCGCTGGCGATCGTGCTCGGATCGGGACTCGGCGGCGTCGTTGACCTGCTCGACCCGGAGCCGCGCCTGCGATTGCGCTACGGGGACATCCCGCATGTGCCCGTGGCCGCTGTGGAGGGCCATGCCGGCGAGCTTGTGGCGGGCAAGGTGCGTGGCACGCCGGCGATCATCCTGTCGGGCCGTGCCCACCCATACGAGGGCTACTCGCACCGCGAGGCGACCCTGCTCCTGCGCGCAGTCCTCGCGATGGGCGTTGGTACGGTCGTCCTGACCAATGCGGCGGGTGGTCTGAACCCCGACTACGAGCCGGGCGAGGTGATGCTCATCGCCGACCACATCAATCTCTCGGGGGACAACCCGCTGCTCGGGCCTAACCTGGACCGGTTCGGGCACCGTTTTCCGCCATTGACGGATGCGTACGACCCGGGCCTCCGCACGCTGGCGCGCGAGTCGGGGGAGCGGGCGGGTGTCGCCCTGCACGAGGGCGTCTATGTCATGCTCTCGGGCCCGGCGTATGAAACGCGCGCCGAGATGCGCATGCTTCGCTCGCTCGGGGCCGACGCGGTGGGCATGAGCACGGCGCACGAGACGATCGCGGCCCGGCATGCGGGAACGCGCGTCCTGGGCTTCAGCCTCATTTCCAACAAGGCCACCGACGACGTCGAGGCCGGCGCCTCACATGAGGAGGTCATCGAGATGGGGCGCGTGGGCGCGGCAAGCCTGGTTACCCTGTTGCGTGATCTGCTCCCGCGGTTGACCTGAGATGGGCTTCGGTGAGATTTCTCTCGAGCGGCTGATCGCCGGCGCGGTTGCGCTTCTCGTCGGCCTGACCTTCCACGAGTTCAGCCACGCGCTGGTCGCCGACAACCTCGGCGATCGGCGGCCGCGCGCCATGGGTCGCCTGACCCTCAACCCGATCGCGCATCTCGACCCGATCGGCGCGCTCATGCTGGTGGTGGCTGGATTCGGTTGGGCGAAGCCGGTCATGGTGAATCCCGCGGCGCTGCGTGGTGGGCGCCGATCGATGGCCCTGGTTGCCTTCGCCGGACCGATCGCCAACGTGGTGGTCGCCACCGTATTTGCGGTCGTGTTCCGGGTCATGGACCTGACCGGTGCCGGCAACGGCTTCTTCCTCAACCTCATCGTGCTGATCGTGCAGCTGAACATCCTGCTGGCAATCTTTAACCTGATCCCGATCCCGCCGCTGGATGGCTACAACGTCGCGCTGGCCTACCTGCCGCCTCGGCAGGCGATGATCGTCCAGCAGTACGCGCCGTACGGCGTGATTGCGCTGCTCCTGCTCATCTTCATCCCCGGCAGCCCATTGCGGGCGCTGCTCGGCCTGGCTGCGCCGATCACACGGGTGCTCATCGGTGTCTAGGGTCGCTCAGTTCGTGGCACACGTCCGGGCGCGGGTCGATCCGATGGAGGTGGCGCTCGCACGTCGGCTCCTGCCCGACCGCGCGGCAGCTCTCTTCGAGGGGATGCCGGTGGCGGATCAACGGCACGCTCTCGACGTGGCCGCTCGCCTGGTGCGGGCCGGGCATGACGATCGCGACCTGCTCGGCGCCGCACTCCTCCACGATGCGGCCAAGGGACATCGGATGCGGCTCTGGCATCGCGTGGCCGCGGTGCTGCTGGAGGCGCTGGCGCCATCGGTCCTGCGACGCCTGGCTGACCCGGCTCCGACATCGTGGCGTCATCCGTTTCACCTTCACCTTCACCACGAGCCGATGTCGGCGGTTCTCGCGGTCGACGCCGGATGTCCGTCGCGGGTCGGCGCCTTTATCCGCGGGAAGGTCGCCCACGCGGACGCGCAGCTCCTCATGGCGCTCACGCAGGCCGATGACGCAAGCTGACGGTCCGCGGGCGTTCGCGGTCGAGGCCCACGCCGGAGTCCCGTTTGCGGTGGGGAAAGCCGAGTTCAAGCTTGCCCTGCCGATCTTCGAAGGCCCGCTCCAGCTGCTGCTGCACCTGATCGAGTCCCGCCAGCTCGATGTCCTGACCGTTCCCCTGGCCGAGGTCGCAGACGCCTATGTCGAGCACCTGACCCGCCATCCGGTCGATGCCGCCAACCTGTCCGAGTTCGTGGCCATCGCCTCCCAGCTCATCTTCCTGAAGTCGAAGCGGATGCTTCCGGCGGAGCCGCTGCCGCCACTTCCCGATGGCACCGATGAGCCCGACGAGGACGAGCTTCGCCGCCGCCTGCTCGGGTATCGGGTCCTGCGCGACGCGTCGCGCCTGCTCGGGGAGCGAGATGGCAC
>JBPCKH010000165.1:0-6279 GCA_051004475.1 Candidatus Limnocylindria bacterium
CTTCTCCGGCGTGCGCACCCCAGCCACGACATCCTCGCCCTGCGCGTTGGTGAGGTACTCGCCGTAGGGCGACTTCTCGCCGGTGTTCGGGTCGCGAGTGAAGGCAACCTCGGTGCCGGAGTCGTCGCCTATGTTGCCGGAGACCATGGTAACGATGTTCACCGCGGTGCCCAGGTCGTGCGGGATCCTGTTGAACTCGCGGTAGTCGTGCGCGCGCTTCCCGAACCAAGAGTCGAAGACCGCGCGGACGGCCAGCTCGAGCTGCCGATACGGATCGGTCGGGAACTCCTGCCCCGTCTTCTCCCGCACGATCTGCGCGAAGCGGTCGCAGATCTCCCGGAGCTGTTCGGCACTCAGATCAGTATCAAGCTTCGCCCTGGCGTGCTTCTTGAGCTCGTCGAACGGCTCATCGAAGTCCTCGGCCCGCAGGCCCAGCACGATGCGACCGAACATCGCGACGAATCGGCGCCAGGCATCCCACGCGAAGCGTTCTTTGCCGGTGAGCCTGATCAGCCCCTGCACCGTGTCCGGGTTGAGGCCCAGGTTGAGGACGGTGTCCATCATTCCCGGCATCGAGAACGCCGCGCCGGAGCGCACGCTCACCAGCAGCGGGTTCTCGACGTCGCCGAACCCCTTGCCGGTCTGCTGCTCGAGCGCCTGCATGTGGGTGCGCACGTCGTCCCACAGGCCCGCCGGGAGCTCCTTGCCGGCGGCGTAGTAGGCGTTGCAGGCCTCGGTAGTGATGGTGAAGCCCGGAGGGACCGGCAGTCCCGCATTCGTCATCTCGGCCAAGCCAGCGCCCTTGCCGCCGAGTGTGGAACGCATGCTCGCGTTCCCTTCGCTGAAGGTGTAGATCAGCTTACCGTTCGTCGCGGCGGCGGTGGACTTTGCCTTCGCGCTGGGGCGGCGGGGCTTGCGAGCGGTCGTGGCCATGCGGCGTATCGGCTCCTCTTCGGTCGATTCGTGGGAGCCTCGATTGTACCGCGGAGGACCCCTCCAGATCGGTGGCCCGCTTGAGTGGCCGTGCGTTGCGCGGCGCTCGCCCCAACCGTGACTCCAGCGTCACGCAGGACGGATTAAACGTCCCCGAGCGGACCGACTCCGCCACATCCCACGCTCACGAATCCCGACAACGACGCACCAACCCCGCACGACACCTGACCATGCGATCGGTAGGAGCGAGCCAATTGGGGCGGGGAAACGTGCCCGCCAACACTCACAACGATAAATGCGCGCGTAACATCGCCAAACGCCGCCACCGGCGGCCACGCCGCCCCGCGTTAAGCCGCGACGCGGCTTGCGGCCCTACCAGGGTTCTCCGGACCTCCAGTCCACGGCGATCGGGGCGCGAAGCTCGAGGTCAGCCGGTGTGCGCGGCGTGCGGAGGACCATGACGTGGCCATCCTGCTCCCTGCTGCGCAGCCGCTCCCCATCCACCATCCGCAGTCCGGTCGGTCCGCTCCAGGTCACCCACCCGAGCCGCTCATAGAATGCATTGCTACCGGTCGCCAGCGCGCCCAGCGCGTACTCCTCGCCCATGATGCGGCCGATCTCGCGCATGACCGACGCCGCGTGGCCCGCGCCCTGCGCCTCCGGCAGCGTTGCGACGTTCTCGACGTATCCGGCATCGAGCGCGACATCCATCTCATGACCAAGGTAGATCCGGCGGTCAACGATCATGGCATGCGCCACGATGCCTCCATCGGCCTCGGCCATCACATGCAGACCGGATCCAACCCGTTCCCAGATGGCCGCGAACGGCATTTCGAACGCCGCCTCGCACAGGCGGGTCAGCTCATCGAACCGATCGTCGCCGAGCTCCTCGGTCTGCGCCAGCCGCAGGCGAGCAATGCTCATCGGCGTCGCTGTATCCAGTGCGGCCGCAGGCATTCACGCAGGACACCAATCTTCACGCGCCGACGCGGACCCAGCCACGACGGAGTGCGAACGCAAAGAGCGGGCCGATGCCGGCCACCAGCCGGCCCGCCATGCCGGCATGCTGTCGGTAGAGCGTGTTTGCCTTGGCGATGATCCGGTCGGCGTCCGCGCCACGCAGCTCCCGGGCGAGGGCCTGGAACTCGTTGAAGGCAGCAGCGTCGTCGTTGCCGAGCCAGCGGGCGTCAGCGAGCGCCTCGCGCGCCTCGGGTAGGCCGCCCAGCAGGCGGGTCGCCGCGCCGGCAGCCTGGAAGGCACCCCGAGCGTCGCCGGTGCGGGCAAGTGCCTGGCTCAGGGCGAGCTGCGCTTGACCACTCCGCGGCTCGAGTCGCACGGCGCGGCGTGCCGCTTCGAGACCCATCGCCGGCTGCGAGGCGCCGAGTCGTTCCTGTGCCTCGGCCAGCGTCCACGTCGTCTGCCGCGGATCGTTGCGCGCCAGGCGCGCGAACTCGGCAGCGGCATCTCGATGGGCGCCCTGTTGCGACAGCACCCGAGCGAGCAGCTCGCGATAGCGGACCTCGTCCGGGTCCAGGCGCACGGCATCCTGCGCATGCTGCTCCGCCTCATCAGGCCGGTCGAGTGCGAGCAGCGCCCTGGCGCGGTATTCGTGCGCGGCATCGTCACCCGGTCGCCTGGCGAGCGCGGCGTCGGTCAGGCGCAAAACGAGCTCGTGATCACCGCCCTCGTGGGCCGCGCGGATCTCATCGAGGGCGGTCATTGGATCGGTTCCAGCGGGTGCGAGTGCGAATTCATGAGGAGCCGGATCCGCCAGGCAGCTGCCGGGTCGCGCCGCAGGAAGTAGATCAGCCGGCCACGCACCAACGTCCGGGAGCCATCCTCCCGATTCCGCAGGCGCTCGAGATACGTCCGGAAGGCGTAGGCATGATCGCCGTGCACCTCTACCAGATCGGTGACCGGGTTCCAATCGGAGGTGTCGACGCGGGCGGAGGAGTCCTGCCAGAACTCGTATATGGCGGCGCGTCCCACCAGCGCCTCGCGGTGAAGGAGGAACATTCTTCCATCCTCCTCGAATAGATCAGCCCAGCGTTCGGCGTCGCCGGCGGCAAAGGCGGCGTCGGCCTCTCCCAGGAGCCCTCTCACCGCAGAATCCGCTGCTGACCGGTTCATTGCCGGGGTACGCCCTCCCACACCGCACGGCCGGCAGTCAGGTCGGCGATGCGCTGCGGGACGAGGTCGAGCGAGACGCGCTCCTGGGTCATCGAGTCGCGCTCACGGATGGTTGCCGCGCCGTCGTCGAGTGACTCCGGGTCAACGGTGACACAGAAGGGAGTGCCGATCTCGTCCTGTCGCCGGTACAGCTTGCCGATCGAGGCAGTGTCGTCGTACACGGTCGGCACGAGCTGTTTGAGGTCCGTCGTGAGGCGGCGAGCGCGCTCCACCAGCTCTGGCCGGTTGCGCAGCAGCGGCAGGACGGCCGCCTTGATCGGCGCCAGATCCGGCCGGATGCGCAGCACCACGCGCTTCTCCTTCGCCAGCTGCTCCTCCTCGTAGGCGTCGACGAGGATCGTGAGAACCGCGCGCTCCACGCCCATCGCCGGCTCGATGACGAAGGGAATCACGTGCTCGCCGGAAGCCTCATCGAAGACATCGAGCTTCTTGCCACTGCCGGCGGCATGCGCGCGCAGGTCGAAATCGGTCCGGTCGGCAACGCCCTCCAGCTCGGACCAGCCGATCGGAAACCTGTATTCGATGTCGGTGGTCTGCCGGGAGTAGTGCGAGAGCTCATCGGCCTCGTGCGGGCGCAGGCGCAGGCGGGTGCCGTCGATCCCAAGCACATCGGTCCACCAGCGGTGGCGAGCGGCGACCCAGTGCGCGAACCACTCGTTCTCGTCGCGCGGATGGACGAAGAACTCCATCTCCATCTGCTCGAATTCGCGCAGGCGGAAGATGAAGTTGCCGGGCGTGATCTCGTTGCGGAAGGATCGGCCCATCTGGGCGATCCCGAACGGGAGCCTGCGGCGCATAGAGGTCGCCACGTTGTCGAACTGGACGAACATGGCCTGAGCTGTTTCCGGACGGAGATAGGCGGCCGACGACGACTCCGCCACGGGGCCCACATGCGTGGCGAACATGAGGTTGAACTGACGCGCCTCGGTCAGGGTGTCCCTGTTCCCGCAGTTCGGACACGCGATGTCCGACGGCTTGCCCTTCAGGTCGTCCTCGCGGAAACGGTGCTTGCAGTTGCGGCAGTCGACCATGGGGTCGCTGAACCCGGCAACGTGACCCGAGGCCTCCCAGACGCGGGGGTTCATGATGATCGCGGCATCGATGCCGACCACGTCGTCGCGAAGGTGAACCATGTGGCGCCACCAGGCGGCCTTCACGTTGTTCTTCAGCTCGACACCGAGCGGACCCCAGTCCCAGAAGCCGGCCATGCCGCCGTAGATCTCGCTCGACGGGAAGACGAAACCGCGTCGCTTGGCAAGGCTGGCGATGACGTCGAAATTCGGCGCTGGCACGGGTTGGCGCGCTCCTGATCGGTGGGGTGGTCGAGTCTACCCGATGCCGGTGATGCAACGACCCGTCGTTGAGATGGCCTTTCCTATCAAATTCTCACGCACAGAGAGTAAGCGGCGGTGTCACCGGCGCCCAGGCCCACGGCACAGTGCGATTGAGCGTGATGGCCGGCACAAACCGTCGCTAGTTCTCCAATTGTGGGAATTTGACAGGAATCCGGAACGTGAAGCCAACATTGCTTTCTGCCGGTGAGAATCTGAGAGGAAGAGACACGTTCACGCCAGTCACGGCCTGAACACGAGGCTCACGACCTGGATGACCACGAAGATGCCGAGCGAGATTCGGCCGTAGGCGAGAAGGCGTGGAACGATCAGCCACCGCAGCACGATCCGGCTCGCGACGCGACCAAGTGCCCGTCGCCCAGCGGCAAGCTGCGCGATCCAATCCCGCCCGCCAGCGTGGGCTTCGACGGCATCGAGCATTCGCGCGACGGCTCGTGCCTCCGCCACGTCACGGCCTGAAGCGTGAGCTTCCACCAACGACTCGATGCGATCCCGTGCGCGCGATGTCGCGCGCTCCTCCACGGCGAAGGCGACGTACCAGGCGAGCTGCGCGTGAACAAAGCGTGAGGCCAGGTCCGGAAGGATCGCCTCGTCGGGAAGCGTCGCCTCGGTTGCGCGGCCGTGGATGACCAACACCTGGGCACGCAGCAGCTCGTGCTCTGCCCCGGCGTGATGCCGGAGCCAGGCGTCCGCGGCAACTGCGTCCGGGAACGGCCCAACCGACGCACGCCGCCATTGATCGTTGCCCGCCATAGACAGGTAGGTGAGCGCCGTCCAGGCGTCGACGACACGACCGGGCAGCAGCGCGAGCGGCATGACGGCGACCACGACACTCGCCGAGCCGGTGATCAGCGCCACGGGCAGCCACGACGGAAGACGTCCGAGCCACGAAAGCGCCGGAAGCGCACTGAGGAGCGCGGCTACGAGGTACGCAGTCGCCACCAGCGCGGCCGTCAGCCGTACCGACTGGCGCTCGACGGCTGCGAACTTCGTGGTGACCGCGGCCGACAGAGCCGCCGGCGTCGGCTGAAGACCGGGTGCTGACCGATCCGCGGTCGAGCTCATTGCCCGGCGGTGGCGGCGGCGGCCTCGCGGGCGGCAACCTCCGAGAAGAAGTCACGCGAACGGAGCTCCCGCTCGAGCACGGCGGACACCGTGTCCCGCATCAAGCGCTCGATCTCCCGATGGACGGCCGGCGTCAGGCGCAGGCGCAGGACGCCGACCAGCGCCGAGCGCTGGAGGTGGCGGAGCACCTTGAGCGCGTCGGCGGCGATGGGTCGGGCACCGTGAGTGGCGTGCGAGCACGAGGGACACAGGACTCCGCCGCCGACTGGCGAGTACACGTTGCCCTCCGGCTCGATCTGCGCGCCGCATTCCAGACATCGCGCCAGCTCGGGCCGAAACCCCATCGCGTTGAGCAGGGCAAGCTCGAACCAGCGTGCGACGACTTCACGAGTCACCTCGGCAGGTGGCGCGTCGAGTCCCGAAAGCGCCTGCGCCAGGAGGCGAAAGGCCTCGTACGACTCGGCAGCACCCTCGCAGAATCGGTCCGCCAGCTCGATGATGTACCAGGCGGCAGCCGTCGAGTGAAGGTCGTTGCGCAGACCGAGATGCGGATCCTCGAGCGACGACGACGTGACGACATCCCACGTCCGGCCCACGGCCAACACCAGCTGCACGTCGCTGAATGGCTCGAGTGCGCCACCGATGCGCGACCGCGTGCGCCGAACGCCCTTGGCGATGACCCGCAGCTTGCCCAATCGCGGCGTCAGGATGGTGAGGACGCGATCGGCCTCGCCCAGGT
>JBPCKH010000166.1:0-2688 GCA_051004475.1 Candidatus Limnocylindria bacterium
AGCCTATCCAGCGCGGGCAGGTCCACCTCGATGGCGCGGATCTCGGATGGTCCGCCGGGCCACGCGGCATGGTGCAGGTTGCGGGCTGCATACGACGCCCAAGCGTCGCGGTATCTGCGGAAGCCAACCAGGAGCAGACCGTCGCCAGCCCACGGCTCGAGCGCAGCGGCCTGGGCGGACGGCAGGATCGCCGCCGGACGCAGCGAGCCGAGCGGCGTCGGCATCCCGACGAGTGGCGCATCCAGCGAGCCCGCGTGGTCCAGGCCCACGGCTGCCATGCGCGCCAGATGACCGCTGACCGCAGCGTCTGAAGCGGCGGCAAGAAGGGCATACGGGTGGCCATCGGCCTCGACCAGGCGTCGGATGCCATCGCGGGCCGTGCGAGCGCCGGCCGGCGCCGCAACGTCGAGCCCGCCGTGGGTCCAGTGCGTGGTTGCCATGCCCTTGGCCACGAGGAACACCCCGGCCCCACGCGCGGCGAGCTCGGCAGCGCACGATAGTCCCGCCAATCCGGCACCGATGACGACGACGTCAGCTCGCGGCACGCTCGGCCCTCGACGTGACCGCGGGCGTATCGGCGAGATCGCCGATTGCCAGGGTGCCGCGGAAGATGCCGGCGGTCAGCCACAGCTGCGCCAACTGGTCGCCCCAGGCGATCGAGCGCGTGCCGCGAAAGCGCTCCGCCATGAAGCCTCGCAACGATGCATTCGCACTTCCGGGTCGGCGTGCATCCAGCACGGCGGCGGCGCGCGGCATGCAGAACGCGCCCTGGCATGGCCCCATGCCCAACCGGGTCGTGCGGCGCAGGTCGTCGAGCGAGGAGTCACCACGCTCGTCGAGGGCATGGTCAAGGCGCCGCTGCGTGACAAGCTCGCATTCGCACACCAGCTCGGCGTTCCCGCCGCCCTCCGCCTCCAGCGCCGCCAGCCGATCCCCCAGCCAGTACGGCGTGCCAGTCGCCGGCGACGGCAGGGGCTCATCCGCTGTTCGACACGCCGCGTCCACGCCGAGCGATGCCGCCACCGCGTCCACCGTATCCCGTGCCATGAGGCGGTACGTCGTGAGCTTGCCGCCGACGATGCTCCAGAACCCGCCGACGCCGTCGCGGCGTCCGTGGTCGATCACGTGATGCGCGCGACTGATCTCGCGCGACTCGTCGTGGTGCGAGTCGTCGAGGTCAGAGGCGTCGTACAGGGGTCGGGAGCCGGCATATGCGCGCAGCACCCGGGCGCTGCTGATGCCCGGGACGAGGCGTTCACCGTCGCGAAGCAGCGCCTCGACCTCGCCACGCGTGACGTGGGCGTCGTCGGGATCGGGGACGGTAATGTCGGTCGTTCCCAGGATGCAGACCGTGTGCACCGGTACCAAGATGTCGCCGTCACCGGACGGCGCCAGCCGGTTGACCACGGCGGTCGTCATACGCCGATTGAAGATGAGCATGGAACCCTTGCCCGGGCTCATGGCGAGCGTCGCGCCCGCCAGGTCCGCGACCTTGCCGGCCCAGGCGCCGGCCGCCGAGACGACCGCACGGCACGCAATCGTCGACGTCTCCCCGCTGCGTTCGTCACGCACCCGCACGGCGGTCACGACGCCATCGGTCGAGCGCTCGAAGCCGATCACCGCGGTATAGCGCCGAGCCTCTGCACCGTGCTCGCGTGCGCTCGCGAGGGTGGCGTCGACCAGCTCCCACGGCTCGAGCGAAGCGTCAGGCACGCGATACGCCGCGCGAATCTCGCGGGACAGCAGCGGCTCGGCCCGGTGGAGATCCTCCAGCGAAACCGGCTCGGCCTCGATGCCGGCCGCTGCACAGGCCGCTGGGAAGCGCTGGAGGTAGTCGTCGGGGTCATCGGGCGTGGCGACGAAGTAGCCGCCCGTCGGCTCGATGGTGGCGGGCGCGATCCGGCGCAGCACCGCGTTCTCCTCGATGCAGTGGCGCGCCGAGATCGGATCGCTCTCCACGTAGCGGGCGCCGGAATGCAGGAGGCCGTGATAGCGCCCGCTTGTTCCGGAGGCAAAGTCGCCGCGCTCGACGAGGAGAGCTCGGATGCCGCGCATGGCGAGGTCGCGCAGCACGCCCGCCCCGGTGGCGCCGCCACCGATGACGACCACATCCACCTCGGCGGCTGACGTCACCCCCGCTGGCCCCGGAGCAGCGGCAGCGCGCCACGCAGGTAGTCCCAGCCGGAAACGACGGTGAGTGCCGTGGCGATCACCATCAGCCAGAAGCCGATGAGCTCGACGCCCTCGCCGATCCAGGTCGCCGCCAGCGGTCCGCCGGTCAGCGCGTCATGTGCGATGAGCAGCGCCCCCATCCCGAGCAGCGTCGTGAGCGTCTTCGCCTTGCCCAGCGGCTTGGCTGCGATGACCACGTTCTCAGCGGCAGCCATCTGACGCACGCCACCGATGACCAGCTCACGGACCAGGATCGTGGCAACGATCCAGGTCGGCAGCAAGTCGACCTCGACCATCGCGATCAGCACGCCGCCGACCAGTACCTTGTCCGCGGTGAGGTCCATGAAGACGCCCAGCGGCGAGACCTCGTCCCGAGCGCGCGCGACCCAGCCGTCGAAGAAGTCGGTCATGCCGGCCAGGAAGAAGAGCACGACGGCAATGATCCCGAGCCCAGGGCTCCCGATCAGGATGAGCGCGATGATGATCGGCGTGGCAAGGATGCGGGCGATGCCGAGC
>JBPCKH010000167.1:0-3443 GCA_051004475.1 Candidatus Limnocylindria bacterium
GTCGAGACCGGCGACGAGCCTCCGACACCGGGCGACCCGCCGTACCTGGGGCTTCAGCACTTCGACGTCGATGACCGCGAGCGCTTCTTCGGCCGCAGGCGCCTGACCGAACAGATCGTCGAGCGAGTGCGCGGCATGCGGTTCCTGGCGATCGTCGGTGCCTCGGGCAGCGGCAAGAGCTCGCTCGCTCGCGCCGGACTCGTCGCGGATCTGCAGGGCGACGCACAGCCCGGCTGGCTGGTGCGGGTCCTGACGCCGACGGCGCACCCGCTCCAGGCGCTTGCGCTGGCGATGACGCGTGGCAACGAGTCCGTCACCGCGACCGAGACGCTCGAGAATGACCTGCGGCAGAGTCCGCGCAGCCTCCAGCTGGCCGCCATCCGGCTGGTCGAGGCCGAGGGCGGTCGGCGATCTCGGGTCCTCGTCCTCGTCGACCAGCTGGAGGAGGTCTTCACGCTGTGCCGCAACGAGGCGGAGGCCGCTCGCTTCATCGAGTGCCTCATCGAGGCGGCGACGGCCCCGGATGGACCCGTGACCGTCGTCGTCACCCTGCGCGCCGATTTCTACGCGTCGTGCGCGGCCTACCCGGCGCTCAGGCGGGCGATCGCACAGGACCAGGAGTTCATCGGCCTGTTGAGTCCTGCCGAGCTCCGCGAGGCAATCGAGGAGCCCGCGCGCCGAGGCGCTTGGGAGTTCGCGCCGGGGCTGGTGGACCTCATCCTCCATGACGTCGGCGAAGAGCCAGGCGCGCTTCCGCTCCTCTCGCACGCGCTCCTGGAGACCTGGCGTCGACGGCGCGGCGCCACCATGACCTTGAAGTCGTACTGGGAGTCGGGTGGGGTGGGCGGCGCGATCGCACGCACGGCCGATCGGGTCTATGAGCAAGGGCTCACCCCGGACCAGCAGGTGATCGCCCGCTCCATTTTCCTCCGCCTGACGCAGCTTGGGGAGGGAACCCAGGAGACCCGACGGCGTGTCGACCGCGAGGAGCTGGTGCCGGTCGCCGCGGACGGGCAGGAGCAGCTCGACGCCGTGCTCGCGCGGCTGGTCGGCGCGCGGCTGGTCACCGTTTCGGAGGGCTACGTCGAGGTCGCGCACGAGGCGCTCATCCGCGAGTGGCCCGCGCTCCGAGGCTGGCTGGACGCCGATCGCGAGGGACTCCGCATCCATCGGCATCTCACGGAGTCTGCGGGGAGCTGGGTCTCCTCAGGCAAGGATCCCGGCGAGCTGTACCGTGGCGCCCGGCTGGCGGCAGCCTCCGCGTTGAGCCAGGACGGCATCCTCGATCTGATGGCGCGCGAGCAGGAGTTCCTCACGGCCAGCCTCGATCAACAGGAGGCGGAGCTCGACGAGGAACGGAGGCGCGCCGAGACGCAGCGAGGGCTCGAGCGACGCGCGCGGGTGCGGCTGGTCGCGCTCGGCATCGCGATCCTGGTGCTTGCGGGCGCCGCCGCATACGCCGCATGGGCAGTCGGCGAGGCGCAGGTGCCACGGGTCGGGCTGGTCAGAACCGAAGGTGCTTTCGACGCCAGCGTTGAAGATGGCTTCGACCGCGCCGTGGCCGACTTCGGCTTTGCCGGGCGGGAGGTCTCGTTTGTGGAAAGCCAGGGAAGCACCAACGAGCTGAGCAGGCTGGCCGAACAGGACATGGACATGATCATCGTGACCGGCGGCCTATCGGATCCTGAGGCGATCCTGAGAGCCAATCCAGATACGCAGTTCATCCTCCCGTTCCCGGTTGACGAGCCCAACGCCAGTCTCGGCGTCTTCGACGAGCCCGATGGCGCGTTCCTGGTCGGTGCCGCCGCGGCGTTGACGAGCGAGACAGGCGTCATCGGTTTCATCGGCGGTTACGACGACTGGTTCATCTGGCGATTCCAGGCCGGCTACGAAGCGGGTGCGCGAGCCGTCAAGCCGGACATCAGGGTCGTGGCGGTGTACCTGTCCGCGCCTCCGGCAGGGACCGCATTCAGGGACCCACTTCTGGCGCAGGAGGCGGCGACGGAGATGTATGCCGACGGGGCCGACGTCATCTTCCATGCCGCCGGCGACGCCGGAATCGGGCTGTTCGAAGCGGCGGCGCGGATGTCCACGCCCGACAGGCAGCTGTGGGCTATCGGCGTCGACAGCGACCAGGCGCAAACCGTCGCTCGGCTAGCCGGAGTGATCGATCCTGACGCCTGGCGGCAGCACATCCTGACCTCGATGATCAAGCGCCAGGACCGTGTCGCATACCAGCTCCTCGAAGATTTTGCCGGTGGAGAATTCCGGTCGGGCGTCCACCTCTTCAGCCTCGACTCGGGAGCCGTCGACATCTCGTATACCGGAGGCTTCATCGACGACCATCGGCCGCGTATCGAGGAGCTGAGAGCCGCGATCATCGACGGGCACATCGACGTGCCATGCATTCCAGAAAGTCGAGCGGATGCTGCTCTCGCACTGGGCATTTCTCAGGACTCGTGCCTTCCGCAGCAGTGATGGGCCCTCAGCGTGCCGACTGAACCGATGGCGTCGGATGCGGCATAGGAACGATATGAGATGTTGGGCGACGGACAGCTGGACAGCAGCCGCGATCCTGGCAGCGTGAGCGGCTCCAGATCAGGAAGTGCCCGAGAGCGTGAGCGCGAGCATTCTCGATGATGCCCGGACAGCAGTGCTGCGACCCCGTGTCCGCCCGAGGTCGAGGTGCCACACGGGGCGCCGCGGAGCCCACGGCTAATCCGTGTACGCACCACCTGGCGATCGACATCGCCACCTTTGCGGAGCGCTGGAACGCGGAGCTCGGCGACGGCCCGCATGCGATCACCGAGGTGGGGGTCACTGACTCCGAGACCGAGCGTTCCTTCGTGTTGGACGTGCCCGACTGGCTCGGCATGTTTGGGCGCGCCTTGGCCCATGATCGGGTTCGATCGATCCAGGTCTCGGCCGAGACGGAGCTCGCCGGCGGCGATCCCGCATCGGCGCTTGCCGACACGAAAGCCATCTTCGCCGCGGTCATTGGCATCGTGGATCCGTCTCTGTCTGTCGGTCAGACTGAGCGCGTGCTCGGCGAGCTTCACCTCGAGACCCTCGATTGGCATCCCGACGACCCGAATCCTGAGGTGCATTTCCGCTTGGCGGCGAACGGCGTCGTCTATCACCTGACCGGCAGTGGCTTCCCCGAATGAACCCTCCACGTCTATCGGAGACCCTGAAGCCAAGTTCTAAACAGTGCTGGCTGTCGGGGGTCGTTCCGCTCGACAGCTACGGATTTGTGCTGTGGCGCAGGTAACCATAGTTGCGCTCGACAGCAAGCGCCGAACGGACCTAGGCCTCGAGCCCCGGTACCTCGTGGTGAAGGCGGCAGCGGGCCTCGTAGGTTTCGTCACCCATCCCACCGATCACGATCAGCGGCGAATCGGCTCCCGCAGGGTCCCCGTCGATGAGCCTCTGAGTGCGGGTCG
>JBPCKH010000168.1:0-5996 GCA_051004475.1 Candidatus Limnocylindria bacterium
TCGGGCTCTGCGTCCATGCTGGCGCGCACGACCGAGCCATCGGCCGTCACGAGCTCCGTGGCCACGAGGCTGTCAATGGTCAGGCCGTGTGCGCGCGTCAGCCACCCGACGCCGCCACCCAGGGTCAGGCCGGCGATCTCGGTGGCAGAGATCACACCGATGGGCACCGCCAGGCCGCGCTGCTGGGTGGCGCGATCCATGTCCGCCAGCGTCGCACCGGGCTGGGCGCGGACGATTCGCTGGTCGGGATCCACTTCGACCTCGCGCATCAGCGCGTGGTCGATCAGCAGCCCACCCTCCACGGTGCCGTGACCCGCGACGCTGTGGCCGCCGCCGCGGAGCGCGACCGGCAACTGGTGCTCGCGAGCGAACGCAAGGGCGACCGCCACATCACCGGTGGCGCGGGGCCGGAGAATGACGGCCGGCCGGCGGTCGTGCATCGCGTTCCAGACCGTCCGGGTCGCCTCGTACCCATCATCCTCCGGTAACAGCACCTCGCCGACGATCCTGTCGCCGAGCGCCCGGGCCGCCTCCGTCACATCGCCGTCTCGCATCGTCCGTTCCTCCGTCTACGCCGCCAGCGGTCAACGCGTGGACCGGACCGCCTCGTGAATCTGGTTGGCATGGTCGAGCGAGTGGCCGGCATAGATGCGCAGCCAGTCGTCCACGGAATAGGCGCCCGATTCGGCATGCGTCCCCCGGCGCTCCCACTCGGCCGGCGTCAGCGATTCAAGCAGCTCAAGGCTGGCTGCCCTGACCGCTTGCAAAACCGCGAGTGAAGTTCCGATCGGGCGATCGTAGTGCAGTCGACGCGCGAATTCCGGCTCGTCGTATGCCTGAATGATGGCCTCGTCCTCCGCGATCAGCTTGCGCAGGCGGACGTACGCCGTGGCCTCGCTATCGGCCAAGTGATGCACCACCTGTCGCGGTGTCCAGCCACCGTCGGGCCCGGGACGGTCGAGGTCGTCATCGGTCAGTCTGTCGACCGCTTGTTCGATGGCCGCAGAGCCTTCGCGGAATCGGGAGATCAATGCTGCACGTTCCATCGGGCGAATGGTAGTCCGGCTCGGCGCGGCACATCGTTGACAACCGCCGCGACGCCGCATTACCGGTTCGTGAGATGCACGCGGACCCTGTGCGTCGAAGGCTTCCGAGCACCGCCTCGGGGTAGCGGGACCTTGCCGGACTGGGGTTGGTGCGCGACTCGATCACTGCCCCCGCCCAGGGGTGCCGCATGAGCATCTCGCGGGCCGAGATCGCGCGCCGACGCATGCCGACCTTCCAATCATGCTCGCCGTCGGTTGGAAGGCCTACAGCCTGTCCCGTCGCCGCGTTACCGACGAACCTCGGCTCGCCGTCGCGAATGCGGGCGTGTGAATCGGCGCGACATGCGATGCTCGCACGATGCAGCACCCACCGGAGCGACGCCCATTCCGCTTCGGCCTGGTGCTGGGCACCGATGAGCGGCGGCGAGACGATGTGGTCGAGACGGCCCGCCGCGCGGAGGCCGCGGGCATCCAGGTGCTGCTGGCCACCGATCATCTCGGCAGCTGGGCTGCCCTGTCGCGGTTGCAGGCGGCCGCCGACGCCACGCGTCTCCGCGTGGGCACGCTCGTCCTGAACAACGACCTGCGCCATCCACCCGTCCTGGCGCAGGAGCTCGCCACCATCGATGCCATGACGGACGGACGCCTCGAGATCGGCATCGGGGCAGGCTGGAACCGCCCCGAGTACGAGGCCGCCGGACTGCCGTTCGACCCGCCCGGCGATCGGCTCCGTCGAATGCAGGCATCGATGCGCATGATTCGGCAGGCGCTGAGCGAGGGCCGGATCGATCACGAGGCGGATGACGCCTATCCCGCCATCCACCAGGATGGCCTGCCGACCTCGGTCCAGCGCCCGCATCCACCGTTTCTCGTGGGTGGCGGTGGCCCCAGGCTCCTCGCCTTTGCGGCACGGGAGGCACACATCATCGGGATCGACCCGCGCTCGCTGCCGGGTGGCGGAGGGGATCCGGCGGACATCACCGGCGCCGCGGTCGATCGAAAGATCGGATGGATCCGCGAGGCCGCAGGGGCGCGATGGGCGCAGCTCGAGATCAACATCGCGCTGTGGGAGATCGATCCCAAATTTCATCGGCGCAGCGGGCCTCCCCCGCTTCGCTCCCGCGGCATCAGCGAGGCGGAGCTGCCGCTCAGCCCGCACTATCTCGTCGGGGACACGGAGAAGATGGTTGACACGCTGCTCGCCCGGCGGGAGCGCTGGGGCATCAGCTACGTCACACTGCCCGCCACCGCCCTGGAGATTCTCGCGCCCGTCATTGCGCGCCTGGCCGGGTAAGCACACAGCGTCAGGCAGTCGTCCGAACTCGCTCGAGGCCGTCGAGGATCAGGTCGAGGCCAAACGCGAACTCGCCCTCGTCCTCCGGGTCTCGCTCCTTTATATGCTGCTCGACGTGCTCGGCGAGATATGGCAAATCGTCGCGCGGAAGATCGCGCAAAAAGTCCGCCGCCAGGCCCGCCAGGTCCTCCTGGCTGCCGAGGTTCATGCCGACCACCCACAGCGTGAACCCGATGATGTGGCTCTCGAGGGCGTGATACGCGTGGTCCGTCATCTCGGCCGAGAAGCCGGCCTGCCGCAGGCTCCCAAGGAGCGCATCCATGTATCGCATTCGTGCCTGGCTGACCCCCGATGACGACAGCACGAGGCTCGCGGCCCAGGGGTGGAGCTGCAGGACCTCGTAGGCGGAGATCGCCGTCCTGCGGATCGCCGCCTTCCAATCGGCCTGGGGTGAGGGCAGCTCGATCTCGCCCACGACGATGTCGACCATGCCGTTGAGGATGTCGTCCTTATTCGACACGTAGTAGTAGAGCGTCATCGCCTCGACCCGGAGCACCTGCGCGAGGCGTCGCATCGTGAGCGAGCCGATCCCGGCCTGATCGGCGAGGCCAATGGCAGCCTCGAGCACCCGATTTCGGCTCAACGGAGCGCGCGCCGCGTCGATCGGCTTGGGCTGCGACACCATATCTTCATCGGCTCCTGAACATTCGAGGCTTGACAATCTTACGGCGTAAGATATCTTACAACGTACGACAAGCATACCCTCTCATGGAGAACGCATGATTGCCCACATGCCGGCACACCAACCGATGATGAAGGCCATCGTCTACAGCAGGTACGGCTCGCCCGGTGTCCTGTACCTGGCGGACGTCCCGAAGCCCGTCGTCAAGGACGGCGAGGTATTGGTGCGCGTCCACTCGGCGGCGGTCAATCCGCTCGACTGGCATCTGCTGCGTGGTCAGCCATACATCGTTCGGCCGACGTCGGGATGGCTGAAGCCGAAACGCAACATCCCCGGCATCGATGTGGCGGGCGTCGTCGAGGCGGTCGGCCGCGATGTGACCCAGTTTCAGCCGGGTGACGAGGTGTTCGGCGAGAAGAGCAGGGCATGCGCCGAATATGTCTGCGGGGCCGCGACGCTCTTTGTCCACAAGCCGGCCAACATGACGCTGGAGCAGGCGTCAGCGATCCCGGTCGGGGCCGTCACCGCGCTCCAGGCGCTTCGTGAGCACGGGAATGTCCAGCGGGGGCAGAGGGTCCTGATCAACGGTGCGTCGGGCGGCGTCGGCACCTTTGCCGTGCAACTGGCCAAGTCATTCGGGGCCAATGTCACCGGCGTCTGCAGCACTCCGAACGTGGAGCTGGTCCGATCGCTCGGCGCCGATGACGTGATCGACTACACCCGCGAGAGCTTCACCCGCCGGGGCGAGCGCTACGACCTCATTGTCGACAACGTGGGCAACCACTCGCTGATGGCATTGCGGCGCGTGCTCGCCCCGTCCGGGAAGGTCGTCATGGTGGGCATGGCGAAAGGAAACTGGCTCGCGCCCATCGTCCGCATGCTCGGCGCGACTCTGCTGTCGCGATTCGGAACCCGGAAGGTTGCATTCATGCTCGCCGACGTGAAGCGGAAGGACCTTCTGTTCCTCACGGAGCTCATCGAAGCCGGCAAGGTCACTCCGGTCATCGACCGACGGTACCCATTGCACGAGGTCCCCGACGCGATCCGCTACCTGGAGACCATGCGAGCGCGCGGAAAAGTCGTCATCACCGTGTGAGGTGGACGCATTGCGCGACGGCTGAGACAGGTCCTCGGGCCGTGCGCCAGGTTGATCCCCCGATGATGGCCGCCGCCCGGTTCCGCATCACCCCAACCCTCCAACGCGATGGGCCGGGATCGTCGTGGACGCAAACCCTTGACCGATGGGCGCAGGATGGTGTTCAGCGCCGATGCGCCGCATCGGCGCGTTCACACTCGGGGAGGCCGCACATGGGTGACAAGGGACCCGGCTCGAAGAGCAAGGACAAGAAGTCGAAGAAGAAGGGCGCCAAGTCTGAAGACAAGAAGCAGTAGCGGCCGCCGCGGCCACCTGTGAAGGCGGTCGCCCGCGACCGATACGGCTCACCCGACGTCCTCAAGCTCCGCGAGGTCGACAACCGGTGCCAGGGGATGACGACGTCCTGGTATTCGTTCTGAATGCCGCCGACATGGACTATCTGTACGGCCGGCCGGCGATCGCCCGCATGGGATGACGACCGCCGACGTCGTGCCCATCATCGAATGCCGGTGTCGTACGAGAGAGTCAGTCGCGCAGTCTCACGAACGAGCACGTCAGCCATCGCCGGGTCGGGGATGCCGAAGAACCCGGCGACCTCGGAGCCCGTGACAATGTACGTTCCTGCCGGCAGCTCGAACTGCGCGAAGCCGTTCTCATCGGTCGTGGCCTGTGACACGACGATGTCGGTCCCGTCGCCAGGACTCACGAACAGCTGAGCGCCTGCGACCGGTCGTGGCTCACAGGCCGGGTCTGGCGGCTGGGTTTCGACCGGGCAAATCGGTCCTGCCAGCACGGTGACCTCGAGGATGCCAACCTCACCGGATATCGAAGGGGCCGGTGCGGTGCAGCCCACGGTGATGATGATCAAGATGACTACCGCGAAGCGCATGGGCCTAAGACGCCCGCTCTGGTACCCGGGGTTCCCGCTCAACCGGCGCCGAGCTCCCCGAGCTGCCGGATCGGCACGAGGGTAGGCGCGATGGCGCCGTCGTTCGTCAGCAACGCCCTGGCGCCAGCCTGATGCGCCGACGCACTGATCAACGCGTCGGCGATGTGCCGCGGCGACAGATGACGGACTCCGCCGATGGCCGCGCTCGCGAGATCCGCCGTCACAGAACCCGTTCGGGCTGGCGGGCATGCTAGGGGACTCCGACCCTCCTCGAACAAGCCATGAGCTACACGGTTCACAACGGCAGGAGCCGCCGCTATCACCACGCCGCTGCAAGGTGGCTTGCAAGGTTCGAAGGATAGAGTCGCGGACAGGACGAAGCCGACCACAAGACGCCCCGGGGGATCAAGGAATTCTGCGGTCGGCTTCGTCTTGTACCCTACCTGCTGCGTCAAGGGACACAGGAGGCGGAGTTCACCCACTTCGGGAGCATCCCTCGGAGAGGAATAGAAACTTCAGCCCTCCCAGGCACCTCACAGCTCACGATGCATCTGAAGCGGCTTGTCCGATAAGCCGCACCCGACGGCAGGTCGATGAGATTTTCGTAGAGCGCGTCGGGGCATAAGATGCCATCTGTGACCGAGACACGCCAGACGCGCGGGTTCCTGTTCGCTGACTTGCGCGACTACTCGCGCTTTACCGAGCATCACGGCGATGATGCAGCCACACGGTTATTGGTCCGCTACCGCTCGATGGTGCGCGACGCGGTCGGGCGCTTCGACGGTGCGGAGATCCGAACCGAGGGCGACAGTTTTTACGTGGTCTTCGCCTCGGTCGGTTCGGCAGTGCATGCTGGCCTCGCCATCTTGGATGGTGCCAGGGGAGCATCCGCCGAATCCGCCGACGAACCGATCCGAGTCGGCATCGGGATCCATGCCGGCGAGACGATCGACGGCGAGCAGGGCATTGTCAGCTCGGCGGTCAATATC
>JBPCKH010000169.1:0-12764 GCA_051004475.1 Candidatus Limnocylindria bacterium
ACGATGATCACCGGCAGGATATGGACGGGTCCATTGCCGCAGTCCCTACACTCGTGCGGATGACGAATGAACGCGAGACGCTCGCCTTGACGCCGATCGGTGACGATCCGGAAGTGGGTCGTTGGCTGGCGGCACTCGAGGACTGTCGCCGCGAAACCCTGAGGGAGCTCGGGGGCGTGTCGCCGGAGATGGTGGACTGGTATCCAGACGCGCCCCTGAACAGCATCGGCACGCTTCTGTATCACATCGCGCTGATCGAAGCCGCGTGGGTGACCGAAGAGATGCTGGCCATGACCGATGAGCCGCCCGCGCTCGCGTCTCTGCTGCCCTGGCCGGATCGCCAGGGTGACGGACACCTGTCGCCGGTCGATGGCCTGCCTCTGAACGCCCACACCGAGCGACTTGGCGCCGTACGCGCGTGGGTCCTCGAGCACCTCAAGCCGATGACGAACGAGGACTTCCACCGGGTTCGCTCCTTTGAGCGCTACGACGCGGCGCCGGATTGGGCCCTTAACCACGTCCTCCAGCACGAGGCGGAGCACCGCTCGCATATCGCCTGGCTGCGCGACACGTTCGCCGCGCGGTGACGCGCGTCGGCGCGCTGCTGCGGCGCCTGCTGCCGGCGGGGGCCGCTGTCCTCTCGGTCCTCATCTTCGCCAGCTACGTCATGGGGCTGGTGCGAGATCGCATCTTCGCTCGCACCTTCGGCGCCAGCTCCGAGCTCGACGCCTACAACGCCGCATTCGTCCTGCCCGAACTCCTGTTCGACGTCCTGGTCGAAGCCGGGCTGGCGGCGGCCTTCATCCCGATCTTTCTGCGTCTGCGTGCCGCCGATGCCGATCCCGAGGAATCGAATCGCTTCGCGCGCACCATCCTGACCGTCGGTGTCGCGGTGATGGGTGTCGGCTCACTTGTCCTGTTCGTCTTCGCGGAGGCGACGACGGCATTCATCGCACCGGGGTTCGCGGGCGAGCAGCGCGAGCTGTACGTCGCGCTCTTCCGGGTGATGCTCATCACGCAGGTGCTGTTCGCGGCGTCCCTGACGCTGGGCCAGGTGCTGCTGGCCGAGCAGCGCTACTTCTGGTACGGGATCGCGCCGCTCCTCTACAACGCCGGGATCGTGCTTGGAACCGTGACACTGAGCGGCGAGCTCGGGATCTTCGGCCCGGCAATGGGCGCCATCATCGGCGCATCTCTCCATCTCGGCAGCCGGTTCATCGGCCTTCGAAAGAGCTCGCTCCGCATCCGGTTCGCGTGGCAGACGAGGATCTCGTCCGTGCGCGAGTTCGCGCGCCTCACGCTGCCGAAGCTGGTCAGCCAGCCGGTGGAGCCGATCGTCTTCCTGTTCTTCACCAACGTGGCCTCCGGGCTGGCGCCGGGCAGCGTCAGCGTCTTCAATTACGCACGCAACTTCCAGAGCGTGCCGGTCAGCCTGGTCGGCGTGGCATTCGCCATTGCCGCCTTTCCCGCGTTGTCCACCGCGTATGCGACCGACGATCGGCGCGGCTTCCTGCGCCTGTTCGGGGCGAACCTGGGGAGGATCAGCGGCCTCACGGTGATCGCCGCGATCGCGATGGTGCTGGTCGGGGAAATCGCAGTCCGCATCCTCCTGGGTGGAGGCGCATTCGGGCCAGACGATGTCGCCCTCACGGCCACCGTGCTCGGCGCATTCGCGCTATCGGTCCCGTTCGAGAGCGTGGCGCACCTGCTCAGCCGCGCGATCTATGCGACACGGCATACGCTCCTCCAGGCACTGGCCTCGATCGCCGGTCTCTTGGTCACCGTGGCTGCCACCCTGGCGATGGTGGACGAGTTCGGCCTGGTGGCGTTGCCACTCGGCTTTGCCGTCGGTCAGGCAGCAAAGGTGGCCCTGCTGGCGCTGGCGCTGGCAGTTCGGCTGAGTGGCTGGTCGAAGGCCTAGGCGTCGCGTGGGATGGTGGGGACCAGGACCACGAACCGGCCATCACGGTAGGGGTAGGCTCCCTCGGGTCGTGACCAACCAGGACCGATCTGCTCGTAACCCGGCGGCCCCTCGAATGCCGGCCAATTGCGCTCCAACTCGACGAGATCCTCGAAGTTGCCGGGTCCGTCGGATGCGCCCCAGATGGACGATACGCGTGGATACCACGGATCCAGGATGTAGGCACCCGAGATGGCCGCGTCGTCAAACAGTGTCGGATCGGCGTCGGCGCGATATCCGGTCATGACCCAGGTGTGCGCGCCCCACCAGGGGAACATGACGACCGGCTTGTTCATCTGGGTCATGGCGATGGCGGAGTCGCGCAGCGCATCGGCGTAGGTGGCGTAGGCGCGGATCTCGTAGCCGTGCGCCCCGTAGTCGGCGAGCGCCAGCGAGACCGCGGCCGGACCCCAGCCACCATTGAGGCTGTCATCCAGGGATTCCCACTCGCCGATGCGGTCCTTCATGCCCTGCTGAAACGGCTCCGATGGATCTCCGAGGCCAAGGATCGTGAGCACCATCTGTGTGGCGGCCACGGCACAGTCCTTCTCGGTCAGCTGCGAGGCGAAGACGGCCGCATCGTCGTCGACCAGGCGCACGTCGACCGGTGCGCGGACAATCGGCGTGGAGGTAGGCGACGGGCTTGCCGACGCGGACGGCTCCGGCGTCGGTTCCGGGGTGGCGGATGGGCTCGAACTCGGTTCGGGCATCACGACCACGGTGGGGATGGTCGACCGATCGGGTGGCGGGTCGATGAAATTCTCGATTCGCGCCGTCAGGCGGTCGAATCGATCGCCCATGCCGAGCACGTTGCCGCGCACGATGCCGAAGCCCACGGTGAACAGGATCAACAGGGTCAGGAAGGCGAGGGGCAGGCGGCGGGCAGTCATGGTGGTGTGACTGAGGATGACAGGCGAATGCGGCTCGGGCAACATGAGCCGATGTTCCGACGACGCCCTCCTCGCGCTTGCGGCGCTCATGGCGCCGATGCCGGTGGCAGCGACCACGACGCCGCGCGTCGAACAGCGTTACCTCATCAACGCCACCCCTTGACGTCGGCGCCGGCCGGCTGGATGCCGTCCAGCAGCTCGAGCTCACGAACCGCTCGTCAGAGCCCATCGACCACGTGAACCTCTCGATGATTCCACGCGACCGATCATCGGAGCCAGGTCTGCACCGCTCTCGTCGATCGGCATTGAATCGCCGGCCGTCGATGTGTGTGACTTCGGCGTCCATGATGGTCGGCTCATCGAGATCCCACTCCCGTCCTGACGAGTCGGAGGGTCATCCGGCGTCCACCACGCAGAACCGATTGCCCTCCGGGTCCGCGAGGATGACGTAGTCAGCATCCGGCGGACGCTTGTCCCAGTGGACCTCGCTGGCGCCCAGGGCGATCAGGCGCTTGACCTCTGCGGCCTGGTCATCGGCATACAGGTCGAGATGAATGCGGGGCGGGATCTGGACAGTTGAGCGAACCTGGTCCAGGGAGAGGTTCGGCCCGATCCCGTTGCGCGGACGCAGCAACATGAAGTCGCTGTCGCTGGCCTCGTTTCGAGGCCGGTAGTCGAGGGCAGCCGCCCAGAACTCCGCCTGGCGGCGGAGATCGTCGACGCGGAGGACGATCGAGCCGATGCGAACCATCAGTCAGCGAGGCGGGCGTACGCCGACAGGGTCAGAAACTCGGCGAAGTCGTCGGAGAGGACGAGCTCGTCGAGGAGGGCGGCGGCATCGGTCCAGGCGAAGTCGGGGAGCGATACGCGCAGGGAGGCGAGCTCCTCGTCGCGGATGGTGGCGTAGCGCTCGGACGTCATCGGTGTGCCATCGTCGAGTGCCACTGCGTGGGCACGCCACTGCCACAGCTGGGAACGCGATATTTCGGCGGTTGCTGCGTCCTCCATCAGGTTGTTGATCGCGGCAGCGCCGTTGCCCGCCAGCCAGGACGCCACGTACGAGAGGCCGACCGAGATGTTGGCTCGCACACCGGCCTCGGTGACGCGACCGTCGGGCACGGACACGTCGACCAGGCCGGCAGGCGTGACCCGAACCTCCGGGCGCAACCAGTCCTTCTGGTTCGGTCGCGAGCCAAGCACAGCATCAAAGATTTCGCGCGCGACCGGGACCAGATCGGGATGCGCGACCCAGGTGCCGTCGAAGCCGTCGGAAGACTCGCGTTCCTTGTCCTCGCGGACCTGAGCGAGGGCGCGCTCATTGGCATCGGGATCGCGTCGGGAGGGGATGAAGGCCGCCATGCCGCCCATGGCGTGGGCGCCGCGCCGGTGGCAGGTCTGCACCAGCAGCTCGCTGTATGCGCGCATGAACGGCACCGTCATGGTCACCGCAGCCCGGTCCGGCAGGATCATGTCCTCCCGCGCCCGGAACTTCTTGATGATGCTGAAGATGTAGTCCCAGCGGCCGGCGTTCAGGCCGGCGGCGTGCTCGCGCAGCTCGAACAGGATCTCGTCCATCTCGAACGCGGCCAGGATCGTCTCGATGAGCACGGTGGCACGGATCGAGCCGTGCGGGATGTCGAGCCCCTCCTGCGCCGCGATGAATATCCTGTTCCACAGCGCGGCCTCGAGGTGGCTCTCGAGCTTGGGCAGGTACAGGTACGGCCCGGATCCGCGATCGAGCAGCTCGCGGGCATTGTGGAAGAACCAGATCCCGAAGTCGAAGATGCTCGCGCTGATGGGAGTCCCATCGACAAGGACGTGCGCCTCGACCAGGTGCCACCCGCGCGGCCGGATACAGAGCGTCGCGATGGTGTCGTTGAGCGCGTACGACTTCTCATCGGTCTGGAAAGTGAGTCGTCGCCGAACGGCCTCCGACACGGCCCAGTGTCCCGTAACCACGTTCTCCCAGGTCGGGGAGAGGGCGTCCTCGAAGTCGGCCATGAAGACCGATGCACCCGAGTTGAGCGCATTGATCAGCATCTTCGGCTCGGCAGGGCCGGTGATCTCGACGCGCCGATCGTCGAAGTCGGGTGGCGCCGGCGCGACCCGCCAGTTCGGATCGTGGCTCTCGATCGGGTTCGGCATGAAGTCCGGCATCTCGCCGGCGTCGAGCCGTTTCTGGCGGAATCCGCGGTCACCCAGGAGCCGTTCGCGCTCCGGATTGAAGTGGCGATGCAGCTGCGCGACGAAGGCGAGCGCGTCCGGGGTCAGGACCTCATCGTCGTGATCGGTCTGGCGGGTGATCTGGGCTACGGCGGGCGAATCGGTCATGGGGGCATTGTCCCAGCCGTGGAGGTGCGCTGTCTTCTCATACGTCAATGTGGTTGGCGCTTGCCAGGCCGGACGGGCCGGTTCCCTTAGATCGCCAACGGCGTTGACGCTATGCGGGTAAGTGCGCCGGAGGGTGAGCGTGCGGCCGGGCTGGAGCCTCCAAGTGCCCTGCATAGGGTCAATCGTGTTGACGCATGAAGGAAATGTTCGGCCTCGGTACTGGTCGTTTCGGTATCGTGCACGCATGTTCGGCCGCCGTACGCTTACGCCACAGCTCGACATACATTGGCCGATGAAGGCGTGGGAGGATGCCGAGCTGGAGCTTCGGTACGAGCGCGCACGCATGATCATGACGATCGAGCACGAGCTTGTGCGAGGCGTCACGCCAGCCATGCTCGACTGGTGGTTTCGGCACATCGGCGGCGAGATGGAGCTCAACGGTCGGACCTACTCCCGGGTACCGGGTATGGCATCCGCTTGACCATCTCGACTGGCAGCTCGTCGAGGCGATCCCGCCTCTGTTGGGGTCGGCGCAAGGTTTCAGATCGTCGAGGCGTTCGATCGCAACCCGGCATGGCTCGTCGACAGCGTGGAGACCGTGACGAAGCTGGACGAGAGCGGCATCCGGCTGGAACGCCACATCCTCGGATCCGAAATCTTCAGCCTCGAACATTGGTTCGAGGCTGCTGACGGGGGCACCCGCTACCGGTCGCGCATGGAGCTCGGTGCCGACACGGTGTTCGGACGCGTTCTCTTCAACCGGCTCATTGGACCGATGATCTTCTCCGACCTCATGGGCCCGGCGTGGCTCAAGCACAACGTCGAGGAGGTCGGCAACTTCGATCATTTCCTCCCCGCGCTTCATACGCGTGAGGCCGGCTGAGCATCACGCCGCCGGCTATTCCTCCAGCGCGAGGGTGCTCAGGTCTCCGATCAGAGAAGCGTGGATCAGCCCTGCTCCGCGTTGCGCCCGTAGCGCTGCGACTTGATCATGCGACCCGCGGCGGAGTCGTCGATCAGGGTCGCCAACCGACGGTCACGCGTCATTTCCTGCTTGGCCGATACGACCCGCCAGGTCGCGGCACGCCGATAGCCGGCGGTCTGGGCCTGCCACCACGACCATGCAACGTCATGTGCCGTTAGCTGTGCCAGGTATGAGGGCGGAAGGTCAGCCGGGCGATTCTCGTAGGAGTAGATGCCCGTGTTGTCTGCCGTCCGTGCCTCGAAGGCGCGTAGCCCCGCCGGATGAACGCGACCTGCCGCGCTCAACTCTGCCATGCGCGCGACGTTGACGGCACTCCACGTGCTGCGCTTCGTGCGCGGGGTAAATCGATTGGCATGCACCTCGTCATCGATTCGTCGTGCGACCCCGTCGATCCAGCCAAAGCAGAGTGCCTCGTCAACGGCCTCCTTGTAGGTCATCGACGTCTTCGGCACGCTCTTCCGGTAGTACCCGACCCACAACTCGCACTCGCTGTCGTGGTGCTCCTCGAGCCACTTGCGGAACCCGTCCGCAGTCGCGAAGACCGACGCGTTCGCGAGCTCCATCACCAACCACCAACATCACGGATGAGCCGATGCAGGACGCGGCCGGCCACCATCCGCCGATAGTCGGCCGTGGAGCGGACGTCGTCGATCGGCGCGAGCTCGGCACCGAGCTCCGCGACCGCGGCATCCGCCGTCTCGCGGGTGGGCCGGGTGCCTTCGAGGACTGCTTCGGTCGCGGATGCGCGCACGGTCGTCGCGGCCACCGAGCCCAGCGCCAGGCGCACATCGGTCCAGGGTCCGTCATCACCTGAGGCGCTCCATGCAAGTGTCATCACTACCTTGCTGATGGCCTGCGCGCGTCGAGTGCCGATCTTGCGGAATCGGACATGCCGATCTGGCGTCAGCGGGATGCGGATTCGAAGCAGCAGCTCGTTGTCGCGGCGTGCGGTTGTGCGATACGACGGCCAGAACTCATCGGCGTGCACCGTTCGCTCTCCAGCCGTCGAACCAAGGACCATTTCGGCACCCAGCGCGAGCAGAACCGGGAGCGTGTCTCCGGCTGGGGAGGCGTTCGCGACATTTCCGCCAATGGTGCCGCGGTTCTGGATCTGCGCCGCGCCGATGGTCGCCGCAGCTTCAACCAGGGCGGGCAGGAATTCGGCGACCACGGGGGATTGGCGCAGTTCCGTGTAGGTGGTGAGCGCGCCGATGGCGAGCGCATCGGCCTCGACGGTGATACCACGAAGCTCGTTCAGCGCCCAGATGTCAAGCACGCGCTCCGGTGGCTCGCCGATCTCGCCGGTCATCTGCACCATGAGGTCGGTACCGCCCGCCAGCGGCCGCCAGGCCGGGCCAGACGCATCGGCGAGGAGTGCGTACGCCGCATCCAGGCGGGTAGGGGATTCGGAGAGAGGCTCGACGGCGTTCGGCATCGGTCTAGCTTCGCAGGCCCTTGATGATGCGCAGGACCACGAAGGCGCCGATCACCAGCAGCACGAGCTGCCCCGGCGTGACGGCGAGGGTGACGTCGTGATCTTCGAGGGCTTCGTTCAGGGATTCGGTCATGGGTTCGTACTCCGTTCGGCCGCGAGGGCGATGGCGTCGATGATCTTCGTGTAGCCGGTGCAGCGGCAGAGGTTGCCTGCGATCGCCTCGCGGATGTTGTCCTCGGCGGGATCCATGCCGGAGGCCAAAAAAGCGCCACCGACGATGAGCATGCCGGGCGTGCAGATCCCGCACTGCGCGCCGCCGGTCTCCAGGAATGCCTGCTGGAGCAAGGTGAGGCGGCCATCAACCGCCATGCCTTCGACGGTCCGGACATGTGTGCCGATGGCCTGACTCACCGGAACGATGCAGGCGTCCACCACCGCGCCGTCGATCAGGACCGAACAGGCGCCGCACTCGCCCTCGCCGCAGCCCTCCTTGGTGCCGGTCAGCTGGAGATCCTCGCGCAGCACGTCGAGGAGGCGCCGGGTGCCGGTGGCCTGGACCTCAACCGGATCGCCGTTGACCGTGAATCGGAAACTCATCGTGGCTCGCCGGGATCGGTGGGTGCGCGGAAGGGCATCCTGTCGCCACCGGCGGGTAGGTCCTCGATTTCCGGGGTCTGCGGCGAGGCTTCCTCCAGCGACACGCCGGGGGCGGCGAGCTCCGGGCCGCCGCTCAGCGCGGCGAGGATGCGCTCGGGCGTTGCCGGCAGGTCGTGGATCCAGACGCCGGTGGCGTCGTGGATGGCGGCGACGACGGCCGGAGCACCGACATCCATCGGCAGCTCGCCGATTCCCTTGGCGCCGTGCGGTACGCCGGAGTATGGCTTTTCGACCAGGATCGACTTGAGCCGCGGCGCATCCAGGGATGTCGGAATCAGATAGGTCGCCAGGCGGTCATTCAGGTATCGACCGTCGATCAGCTTCATCTCCTCGATGGTGGCATAGCCGACAGCCTGGAGCGTGCCGCCCTCGACCTGTCCCTCGGCCATGATCGGGTGAATCACGCGCCCGATATCGTTGGCGCTGACGCAATCGCGAACGGCCACCTCGCCGGTGTCAAGGTCGACTTCTACCTTCGCCACCGCGGCCGCCCAGCCGAACGCTGGATAGGCGTCGCCGGTGTACCGCTTGTCGTCAAACGGCTCTCCGGGATAGGGCGCGAACTGCTCATCGATCCGCATCGGTCCGGCGGTCCGGTACGCGTCCGCGAATGGGTGGCCGGTCTCGGACTCGACGCGCGCTCGCAGCTTCTCAGCTGCCTTGATGAGCAGGCCGCCGACCACCATTGCCGTGCGAGACGCCACGGTGGGGCCACTGTCCGGCACGATCGACGTGTCCTGCGGTGCAATCTCCACCTCGTCGTAGTCGACGCCGAGCGCCTCGGCGACGATCTGCGGAAAGATCGTCTTCGTGCCCTGGCCCATCTCGGTCGAGGCGGTCAGGATTCGGATCCGTCCGTCATCGGTCAGCTCAAGGCTGACGACCGACGCAAGGCGCACCTCGCCGGAGCCCGTGAATCCGGCGCCATGCCAGGCCAGCGCCAGGCCGATTCCGGTGGCTGTGCGGGCGCCATCGGTCCTTCCTTCGCGCATCGAGCGAGTCTGCGCATGCGTCCGATCGAAGGTTGACTCGGCCGCCGCCGCCTCCAGCACCTCGATGCCGCCGACCGACTCGCGCAGCACCTGGCCGGTTGGCGTCACATCGCCCTCGCGGTAGACCCAGCGACGTCGCAGGTCGAGGGGGGATGCGTCAAGCGCCTCCGCGAGGCGATTGACCTGCATCTCGGCGGCGAACTCGGTCTGCGGCGCACCGAAACCGCGGAACGCGCCGTTCGGTGGCGTGTTGGTCGCCATGGCACGCCCGGTGATCCGCACGTTCTCGCACCGATACGGGCCACCGGCATGCAGGACGCCGCGGCTGAGAACCACCGGCGTGAGCGTGCAATACGCCCCGCCGTCCATGATCACCTCGATCTCCTGCGCGACCAGCTCGCCGGTGGCGCTCACGCCTGACCGATAGACCACCACCGCAGGGTGGCGCTTGGTGGTGGCGCTGATGTCTTCGTGGCGGTCGTAGATCATGCGCACCGGCTTCCGAAGCTTGAGCGCCAGCAGCGCCGCGTGGACGGCGATGATTGATGGGTACTCCTCCTTGCCGCCGAAGCCTCCACCCGTCTCGGCCTGGACCACGACCGCCAGCTCGTCGCCCATGTTCAGGGCACGCTTCATCGCCTTGTGGATGTAGTAGGGGCACTGGAGCGAGCCGTGGACCGTGATGCCGCCGTCCTCGCGCGGGACAGCGATCATCGCCTGGTTCTCGATGTAGAGCTGCTCCTGGTGGCCCACCCGGTACGTGCCCTCGATCACCAGCTCGGCGGTCTTCATCGCGGCGGCCGCGTCACCGCGTTCGACGGTGTAGTGAGCGAACTCCCGTTCCGCCTTGAGCGGGTCGAAGACGGCAGGGAGCCGCTGGGTGCGCAGGCGCACGTGGGCCTTCGCCTCCCTCAGCGTCGCGCGGTCCGGGGCGGCGATCAGGACGCATGCCTCGGCCTGGTGTTGGATCTCGCCACCGACCGGCACCAGCACGGGCTGATCGTCCTGGATGAGGCTGACAACATTGTCCCCCGGAATGTCATCCGCGCTGACAATGACCACGCGCTTCCAGTCGAAGGCGTCGTCGAGCTCGATGCCGAGGAAACGGGCGTGCGGCTCGGTCGAGCGGATCGTGGCGCCGAACCAGGCACCGGGGAAGACGAGGTCATCGGCGTACTTCGCCTGACCGGTCAGTTTACCGGGGCCCTCGCGCCGCAGCGGGCCCGCTGGTCGCGCGCGTCCTCGCGCGGGCGCGCCAGACGGAAGAACGAGCGGCATCGTGTCGAGCGGCGTCGCGCCCGGCGGCAGCGTGCGGACAGTCAGGCTCGGGCGCTCCATCGGTGCATCCTAGCGCCGCGGGGGTCCACTGGTTGGCGCGTCGTGGTCTGCCGCGGGAAATCGGCGCCGGGACCATGGTCGATGGCTTCCGATGCTGGCCGAGATATCGCGGGGAGCAGCGGTGGCTGCAGGGCATCGGCCGGCCATGCGCTCGAATGACATCGCGACCCTCGGTGTCGGGTCTCGGCTCCTGGCGTGACGCCGCTGCGTGGAAGCGTCGCCGTCTAGCGTCCGCTTCGCAGGACGCGGCCGGGGCGCGCGCCGGTGTGCTCGCCTCGCTCGACGACCAGCTCGCCGCCGACCATCACCCACCCGATGCCGTCGGGAAACTGACGCGGGTCATCGTAGGTTGCGTTGGATCGGACGCGCTCGGGATCGAACACGATCAGGTCGGCGATGTACCCATCGCGGATCAGGCCGCGGTCTCGCAACCCCAGGCGTGCCGCTGCTGCGGATGTCATCGAACGCACGGCCTCCTCCAGCGACAGAAGCGCCTCGTCCCGCACGAACTGGCCGAGCACGCGTGGGAACGAGCCATAGGTGCGCGGCGATGGCTTGTCGCCGACGAACGTGGAATCGGTGCCGATCATCCCGACCGGATGGCGAATGAAGTCGCGCAGCGTCTCGGTCCAGGGACCCGGGGTCACCTGGTTGAGGCGCAGGTCCTCGGCCAGGAGGAGGTCACACAGCACGTCTACCGGATCATCGCCGCGATCCCTGATCACAGCGCCGAGCGTGTGACCCTCCCAGCGCAGCAGGTCCGGACGGGTGAAGGCACCCAACCTCACGTCGTCCCAGGCGTTTCGCCCCGCGTAGAGGACCCCGCGCTCGGCCAGCTCGCGTCGAATGCGGTCACGGATTCGGGGATCGGCCAGGCGCTCCCTGGTCCGCATCGGTCCACCGGCCTGAACCCAGGGCGGAATCATGATGAGGAGCCTGGTGCTTGCCCATTCGGACGGATAGGTATCGAAGGTGACGTCCAGACCCTCGGCGCGCGCGTCTTCGACCAGCTCCAGCATCGGTCCGGATCCGTCCGGGAACGTCTGGCGGTGGTAGAAGTGGGTGATGTGGGTTGCGCCATCGCCGCGCCGCCCGATATCGATCGCCTCGCGGAACGGGTCGAGATATCGGTCGCCGAGATCGTATCTGACGTGCGTGTGATACAGCCCGGCTGCGGAGGTGAGTGCAGCCAGCTCGTGGGTGTTGGCATAAGCCCCCGGCGGATAGTCCAGACCTGACGACAGGCCGATGGCACCCTGCTCCATCGCCTCCCGCAGCATGGCCCGCATGTTTGCGATGTCCTGCTTGCTCGCCTCTACTTCTTCCCAGCCGATGGCGGCCAACCGAAGTGCGGAGTTACCCACCAGGTACGCCAGATTGACCGATGGGCGGAGCGCGTCGAGGCGGTCCAGGTAGCTCTCGACGGTCGCCCAGTCGTAGGAGATGTCCGGCCGCCCATCCAGGCCAGCGTTCATGTGGACCAACGCCTCAAGGTCTGAGCGGTCCGGAATGGGGGCGTAGCTGAGCCCATCGACGCCGATGACCTCTGTCGTCACACCCTGTCGCACCTTCGGCTCGTGCAGCGGATCCGCAAAGATCATCAACCCCGAGTGACTGTGCAGGTCAATGAACCCGGGCGCGACCACCAGGTTGCTCGCGTCGATGCACTTGCGTGCAGTCAGCGCATCGGTTTCCTCTCGGATCACCTCGAGGAGTCCGTCCCGGACGCCGATTGCGGCCGCGTATGCCGGCTCGCCGTTGCCGTCGACGACCGTCCCATGCTCGATCAACAGGTCGTACGAACCGCTCACTCGGCAGGCGTCCAGCTCTGCAGCTCGATGATGTTGCCCTCCGGATCAGCCATGTAACACCAGGTGACGCGTCGACCATCTGCTGTCTGGAGGGCGACGACCTCGCCGACCTCGCCGCCACCTCCGTTCAGGACGGCATCGCGGGCCTGGTTGACGTCATCTACGGCGAAGGCGATGTGGCCCCATCCCGGCCGATTGGCAATCGGCGGCAGCGGATCGGGTTGCCGCTCGTAGGTGTAGATTTCCAGCGTCGGGCCGTCCGGGCCTCCGCCGGGAAGATGCAGGTGGATACCCTTCAGTGCAGCATTCGCGACCGCGGTGCCGCGCTCCAGGTCCGCGCCGCGATAGTCCCGCTCCGGCGGAAC